>CANRMM010000048.1 GCA_947631745.1 uncultured Clostridia bacterium | reverse complement strand
TCTTTGCTTATCTCTGCTACGTTTGTTTTTAGTCCTAAATTGTTATGTCCATTTATCCATCTGAATGTAATCTCTATTACTTTGCTGTCTCCTGGTTGTAATAATACATCTTTTAATTGATCTGTTGTTACTGATTTTCCATCTTCTGATAATTTCCATTTTGGATTATCCTTCTTTTCGAATTTCAATCCTTCTGGAATGTAATCTCTTATTTCTTTTGCATAACCTTCTAATTCTCCTTCGTTTGTTACACGAATTTGATATGTAAATTTAATTACTGCATCTTCTATTGAATGTGTTTTTAAATCTAATTTTACTACTGGCTCTGGTTCAACTCCAAATTTATGTTTTGTTTCTGTTACTTGCGTTTTTCCGTCTAATGTTACTGTTACTTTAGAAATTATTTTCTCTAGACTTAAGTCAAAGTATTTTACTTTAATTTTTTCTTCGTCAATATCATCTTCATCATCATCGTCATTATCTGGTTCAGAGTCTGTATCTTCTACTGGATTTCCTTCTTCATCTGTATCATTTGTAATTTCTGCTGTATTTATAACAATTCTATCTGTTGCTGTATTGGGTAATGATACTTTGAATGCTATTTTTACATCTTTGTAATCTGGCATTGTCATTGTTTGTGTATCAAATGCATCTAATAGATTATCTCTTCCTGTTTCATCTTCTTGTGCTTTTGATAAATAATCTGTTCTAATATTGTCTGCTAATCTTACATCTGTCGTTTCTTCACCATCTGCTGTATACATTTTCCATCTATATTCTTTGTTTATTTCATGATCTGGTAAATATACTAGTCCATCTGGTAAATCATCTTTTACTTCGTCTGCATATCCTGCCATATTTCCTTCATTGAAGATTCTAAGTGTGTATATAATAATGTCTCCATTTGCTACTTCTACAGGATTTTTTGTATGTTCATATTTATAATTTTTGTTTTCATCCTGTGTGAATACTGGAATTCTATTATTAATATCATTATCATTTACCTTTGTTATAAATTTTCTAAGTGCTAAATCAAATTTTTCAATAACTACTTTTTCATAGTCATCATCATCTTGTTGATTGTCACTATAACCTGGTAAATCATCATCTTTTGGTAATGTTACATTGTCTTCTTGTGAATCTCTGTCTTTTATCTTGTCTCCATTTGAGTCTGAGAAATCACTAATTTCTGCTATATTTGTTAAAATTTGTGCTATTCCTGTGTCTTTAACTACACATTTTATTTTAACATCTATATAATCTAATTTACCTGTTGATGCATCAAATGCTTCTAATATTACTTTATCTGTTCCTTCTTTTCTGTTTGCATAAATTGTATCTCTATTTGCTGAAAATTCTGTATCTGGTGATGTTATTGTTGTATGAATTGTTCTATTATCATCTATTTCCCATCCATATGATGCATTAAATTCATCATTTACAAATTCTAGATACTCTGGTAAATGGTCTGTAATTTCTCTTACATAACCATCTATTTGGCCTTCATTATATACTCTTATTGTATAAATTACTTCATCTCCTACTGCTACATGTACTGGTGTTTTTGGATGAGTATAGTTTGCTGTTGTTTTTCCACTTGTTAATGGTGTAATGTCTACATCTGGTTCTCTTATATATTTTCCATTATCATCCACTAATTCCTTACTATTTACTGCTGTAATAAACTTTCTTAATGATAAGTCAAAATATTGTCCTAATAATACTAAATCTTCATAATCGTCATCATCTTGGATATGATCATTTTCTGGATATGTATTTGGATCTATAGGCTCTGGTTGAGAATCTCTATCTGTTATTGTTACATCTCCTTCTGAATCACTATGAGCTGTTATTGCTGCTATATTTTTTAATTTTGTATCTGTTTCTTGTACAGTTGCTATTACTTCGCATTCTATTTGTACATCTTTAAATGGAATATCTCCTGTTCCATCAAATGCTGGTATAACTGTTCCTTCTAATTTTTTAGTTGTAATTGTTTTTCCATCTGCTGATGCTACCCATTGATTTTCTGTATTAACTCGGCTATTTGTTGCTAATTTTAATCCATTTGGCAAATAGTCTGTTATTTCTTTTACGATTGCAGGTTCATCACCTTCATTATATACTCTTATTGTATATAAAACTATGTCTCCTGTTTTTACTACTAATGGATTCTTTGGATGTACTTTTTCTGCTGTTGTTTTGTTAGTTGTTGATGAATTTGCTAAATCTTGTTTTTCTTTATCTGATATTGTTGGTTCTCTGTCTACTTGTGGTGCTATACCATTAATTTCTGTAATAAATTTTCTTAATGCTAGGTCAAAGTTTCTTCCTGGTATTACTAAATCTTCATAATCATCATCATCTTGTATATTTTTATCATCTGGATATTGGTCTGGGTTTACTGTATCTGGTTCTGAATCTCTATCCTTAACATCCTCGTTTCCTTCATCATCACTATGTTTTGTTATTTCTGCTATATTTTTTAACTTGATGTCAACATCTCCTGGAGTTGCTACTACTCTACATTCTACTTGTACGTCTGCGTATTTTAATTCTCCACTTCCGGTAAAGCCGGTTAGTTTAGTTCCTTCTAAATAGTTTGTTGTAATTGTTTTGTTATCTGAGCCTAGTACCCATCTATATGTACTATTTATTGTACTTTGGCTAGCTGGTATAAACTCTAATCCATCTGGTAAGTAGTCTGTTATTTCTTTTACATATCCATCAGTGTCTCCTTCATTATATA
>CANRMM010000047.1 GCA_947631745.1 uncultured Clostridia bacterium | reverse complement strand
ATAAAAAATTTAAAAGAAAGGGATTAATCAATTAAATAGATTAATATTTCTATATAATTGATTATACGAGAATAAAATGATTAATTTAGCTGTTGTAGGAATAAAAGATGTTATTAAATATCTAGTAAGAATTACAATAATCATTACTATTGTAATAGGGCTTACTAGATATTTTTTAAGCTTAAAAACAGAAATAAATCATCAGGCACCACAAAATATGACATTCTTATATTGCCTAGATACAACTATTCCAAGCATAAAAGAAATACATGAAAAAGAACAAAAAAATGAAAAAGATGCTAATATTTCTCCGCTAAAGATGGCATTAGGAGTAGAATTAGGAATGATAAATAGCATAACGAAAAAAGAAGAAGTAGCAAAAATAAACGAATCATCAAATCAAGAAAGTAATGAACAGTCAAATCAAGAAACAGAAGAATTGCCAGAGGCAAAAATAGGTTTAAAAACAGAAGTATTAGAAAACAATGTACCGGAAAAATTCAATGCTACATATAATGCTGTAAAAATAAAGAATGAGACAGATATTAAATTAACAGAAGAAATATTAACACCAGACGTTGAAATGAATATGAAAGATATTTTTATCTATCATACACATGCTTGTGAAAGTTACACTCAAAGTGAAAAATATAAATATAAATCATCAGGTAATTTTAGAACAATGGATACGGAACGCTCTGTTATAAGAGTAGGAACAGAGTTAGAAAAATACATGAAAAATTATGGATACAATGTAACACATGATAAAACATTATTTGACTATCCTTCATACAATGAGTCATATGATAGATCTTATGAAAGCGTAGCCAAATTTTTAAAAAATCATGAAGATACAGAAATATTTTTTGACATTCATAGAGATGCAATTCGGAGATAGTACATATGCTCCAACTGTAAAGATAGGAGATGAATATGCAGCACAATTAATGTTTGTATTAGGAAGTGAAGGAGGAGGAAATGAGCATCCACATTGGAAAGATAATTTAAAATTAGCAGTAAAAATACAAGAAAAAGCAGAAGAACTATACCCAGGATTATTTAAACCAATTATTCTAAGAAATAGTAGATATAATCAACAATTAGCAAGAGGAGCAAGCATTATAGAAGTAGGAGCAACCGGAAATACATTAGACCAATGTTTAGTAAGTATGAAATATTTATCAAAAGTGTTGAGTGAAGTAATGAAATAAAAATAAAAAATAATTTGTGAAATTTATTGAATAAAATAAATTCTTAGTGTAATATAGAAAATAGTATATACAAAGGAGGGAAACTGAATGAATAATTTAAAAGTCACCTTTAAACATACAAAATTACTTGATAAAAATATTGCAAAATACACGGAACAGGTAGCGCAAATACATGAAGAATTTCATGAAAAGGCTAAGTCAAAAACAGAATTTTTAGGATGGTTAGAGTTACCAACTAATTATGACAAAAGAGAATTTGAAAAAATAAAAAGGGAAGCGGAAAAAGTAAGAACAAATGCAGATGTACTATTAGTAATAGGAATTGGAGGATCATACTTAGGAGCAAGAGCTACAATAGAGGCATTAACAAGCAATTTTCACACTATGCTAGATAAGGAAAAAAGAAATGCACCTCAAATTATTTTTGTAGGAAATAACTTAAATGCAAGCTATATTAATGACGTTATAAACTATATTGAAGATAAAGACTTCGCTATTAATGTTATATCAAAATCAGGAACAACAACAGAGCCAGCAATTAGTTTTCGCATTTTTAGAGAAATATTGGAAAACAAATATGGCTTAGCTGAAGCAAAGAAGAGAATTTATGCTACAACAGATGCTAAAAAAGGAGCACTAAAAACTTTAGCTGAAAAAGAAAAATATACAACATTTGTTATACCAGATAATGTAGGTGGAAGATATTCGGTATTAACACCAGTAGGGCTATTTCCAATGGCAGTAGCAGGAATTGATATAGAAAAATTAATGAGTGGAGCAAAATTAGCGCAAGATAAGTATAATGATGAAAGCTTAAAATATAATGAATGCTATAAATATGCAGCTGTAAGAAATGCACTATATGAACAGGAAAAAAATATCGAAATATTAGTAACATATGAACCAAAACTACATTACTTCATAGAATGGTGGAAACAACTATTTGGAGAAAGTGAAGGCAAAGAAGGAAAAGGAATTTTTCCAACAGGAGCAGAGTTTACAACTGATTTACATTCATTAGGACAATATATACAAGAAGGAAGAAGAAATCTATTTGAAACAGTTATTAATATTAAAAATTCAGGAGCTGACATAAAAATTCATAATGATGAAGACAACTTAGATGGATTAAATTATTTAACAGGAAAATCATTGGATTATATAAATAGAAAAGCAATGGAAGGAACAATAGATGCCCATGTAGAAGGAGATGTACCAAATATTGTTATTAACATTGAAAAATTAAATGAAGAAACATTAGGACATTTAATATATTTCTTTGAACTTGCTTGTGCCATGTCTGGAAAACTATTAGAAATAAACCCATTTAATCAACCAGGAGTAGAAAAATACAAAACAAATATGTTTAAGCTTTTAGGAAAGCCAGGATATGAAGAATAATACCATTTAATATATATTTTTACATTGACAAACCAAAAGAAAGAGTATATAATATAAAAAATCAAAAAAGAAAAACATAAATGAGACAAAGTAAAATAAAGGTTATTTCAAGAGAGGAATAGTTAGTAAGCTGAAAGCTATTCTAAATAAACATATTTGAAAAACTACCTCATTGTTTCTGAAAAAATCAGACGTATTACTTGCGTTAAAAGTTTAATAAGTAAAAAATAAGGGTGGAACCGTGCAAAATATGTACCCCTCTAAACAAAATAATTGTTTAGAGGGGTATTTTTGTCACTTTGGGGACGTTCTTTTATGTGACACTTTTGTCACTTTAGGGACAGACCTTTCTACAATATTTTCTATTAAGATAGGGAGGATATTTAAATGAAAATATTTTTAAAAGATGGAAGCCAACTAGAAGTGGAAAAAGGAATTTCTGTTTTAGAGTTAGCAAAAAAAATAAGTGAAGGGCTAGCAAGAGTAGCAACAGCAGGAAAAGTAAATGGAAAAGTAAAAGATTTAAGATATAAAATTGAAGAAGAGAATGCACAAGTAGAAATATTAACTTTTGAAAATGATTTAGATGGTAAGAAAGCTTATTGGCATACAACTTCACATATTATGGCACAAGCAATTAAGAGAATTTTTAAAGATAAAGTAAAATTTGCTATAGGACCATCAATTGATGAAGGATTTTATTATGACTTTGATATTGAAAAAGCATTTTCAGATGAAGATAAAGTAAAAATAGAAGAAGAGATGAAGAAAATCATAAAAGAAGATTTACCAATTGAAAGATTTTCTCTACCTAAAAAAGAAGCATTAGAATTAATGAAAGATGAGCCATATAAAGTGGAATTAATTAATGATTTACCAGAGGGAGAAGAGATTTCTTTTTATAAACAAGGGGAGTTTACAGATCTATGTGCGGGCCCCCACTTAATGAGTACAGGAAAAGTAAAAGCAGTTAAACTTCTAGCATCTTCAGGAGCATATTGGAGAGGTAGCGAAAAAAACAAAATGCTTCAAAGAATTTATGGTATTTCTTTTCCAAAAGCAAGCGAATTAGAAGAGCATCTTGCCTTATTAGAAGAAGCAAAACAAAGAGATCATAGAAAAATAGGAAAACAACTTGATTTATTTATGACACATGAATTAGTAGGTTCAGGTCTTCCTATGTATTTACCAAATGGAGCAACAATTCGTAGATTACTAGAACAATATATATTAAAGAAAGAAATAAAATTAGGCTATCATCATGTTTATACACCATCACTTGCTAACGTAGCTTTATACAAAACAAGTGGTCACTGGGATCACTATAAAGAAGACATGTTCCCAGTAATGAAAATGGATACAGAAGAAATGGTATTAAGACCAATGAACTGCCCACATCACATGTTAATTTATAAAAATGCAATGCATTCATACAGAGACCTACCAATCAAAATAGGAGAACTAGCACATGACTTCCGTTATGAAGCTAGTGGAAGTGTTTGCGGACTAGAAAGAGTACGTGAAATGTGCCAAAACGATGCTCATATTTTCGTAACACCAGAACAAATTAAGCAAGTATTTGGAGAAGTAGTTAATCTAATTCTTTCTGTATATAAAGATTTTGGATTTCAGGATTATACATTTAGATTATCATTAAGAGACAAAGAAAACAAAGAAAAATACTTTGATGATGATGAAATGTGGGAAAATGCAGAAGGACAGTTAAGACAAATCCTAACAGATTTGAACTTAAATTTCTATGAAGCAAAAGGAGAAGCAGCATTCTATGGACCAAAATTAGATGTTCAAATTAAAACTGCAATAGGCCATGATATTACAATCTCAACTTGTCAATTAGACTTTTTATTACCTCAAAGATTTGAACTAGAATATATTGGAGAAGATGGAAAACCACATAGACCAATTGTTATTCATAGAGCAATTTTAGGAACATTTGATAGATTTATTTCATTCCTAATAGAAGAAACTAAAGGAGCATTTCCATTATGGCTTGCACCAATTCAAGTAAAAATATTACCAATTTCAGATAATCATAGAGAATATGCAAAAAGTATAGCAGAAAAAATGATGGATGAGGATATTCGTGTAGAAATTGATGATAGACAAGAAAAAATTGGATATAAAATTCGTGAAGCACAACTTCAAAAAGTACCATATATGTTAGTAGTAGGAGATAAGGAAATAGAAGCAAATGCAGTAGGTGTACGTTCAAGAAAAGATGGAGACATAGGAGCAATGTCTCAAGAAGAGTTTATCAGCAAAGTAAAAAAAGAAGTAGAAACTTATGCAAGAGATTAAGAAATACTACAAAGATAAAAAATAACCTTTTGAACTTGTTATAATATTTTTGCAATAAAAGTATTGAAAAAGTATATCATAATGAAATATAATAACAACAAAGGAGCAAAAGATTAAATGAGAATAAAAAATGAAAAAGGAATTACTTTAGTTGCACTAGTAATTAGTATTGTTATTATAATTATATTAGCAGGAATATCACTTAGAGCTGTATTTGGTGATAATAGTATAATAGAACAAACCGAAAGAGGAAAAGAAATGCACTATCAAGGTGAAGAAAATGATTTCGCAGGACAGAATGCAATATATTCAGAATACATGAACATAATGTCAACACTATAATAGAAAATAATTGTAATAATTGCCACAATGTGATATACTTGTGGCAATTATTATTTATTAAGAAAGGGATGTATAAAAGAGTGAAAGAAAATGAGGATATAATTGAAAAAAAATTAGAATATATAGGGCTTGATTTAAATAACCTACCAGATTTTCTAAAACAATATGAACCTCTTAATTTCAGACCTTTAAAATCTTATGATGATATTATATATAAAGTATATCGTTATATAGATATTGATAATATTGAAATATTAATTACACCAACAGATCGACTAACAGAATTACAGGAAAAATATAAATTAGCAGCTCCAATTGGTGCATATTTAGATTCAGAATCAGAAGAAAATATAGAAAAATTTACAACATTTTTAAAAATGGTTTCTAACATGGATGAAGAAAAAATTGAAGCTATAGAAGAAGAACAAAATCTTTTAAAAGAACAGATACCATATCGAGTAAAATATACAAATCATTATGTATGGCAAATTTATTATTCAGATGCTAAGAAAAAGTATTTTATGTTAGTACCAACTAATGAACAAGATAATAATGCATTATTTTATCTATTAAAAAAGAAGATAGCTAATCAAGAAAAAAACGAAAAAGAAGTTATTTTTGCTCCAATTACACATTTAGAGTATTCAGGAAAATTCTTAACAAAAGCAAAAATATCGGATATTGAAAACTATCTATGGTATTTTACTAAAGAATGGCCTTCTGTATATGAAGTATATAATAGAGATAACATTATGAACCTACATATAATAGGAACAACAGAAGTATATGAAAAAACCAAAAGTCAATATCGCATTATAATAGATTCTAAAGAAAAAGCTATAAAATTCTATAAACTTCTAAAAGCAATGTTCATTTTAGCAACTGGAGTGCCAGATGTTTATCAATTTACATGTAAAATAGAAGAAGATGGTTCAATAGGATTTTATCAACATCAAACAAAGTTAGAATATGAGAATTTATCACAATTTATCAATACAGAATTTAATAATAAAAAGGAAAAAATAAACCAAGAGTTATCAGAAAAAAGAAAGCTGGAAAAAAGATTAAAGAGATTTAATAGTTTAGTAGAAGAATTAACAAAAGATTATTTATCTAGACAAAAACAAATTGCCACTTTCTTAGAATGCAAAAAAACTTTTTTTGGAAGAGTAAAATATTTCTTTAAAAAGAAGAAAGATAATCCAGCTAGTGATAAGAAAGAAATCTTAAAAGAAAAGGAAGATAAGCAAGAAACAGAAGAAATAAATAATATATATGATGAAAAACAGCAATATACAATAGAAGACTTAATTAATATTTGCATGAATTTACAGAACAAAGAAAAAGAAAACACAAACTTAAATTTAGACATTAAAGCAATTGAAACTAAAAAAGATGTTCTTACGAAGAAAATAGAAAATGCAGATATGTATATAAAAGAAATAGAAAGTCATAAAAAAAGTATTTTCGAGTTTTGGAAATATACAAGTAAAGATGAGGTGCAAACATTACATGAGGGAGAAGAAAAAGAAGAGAAGAAAGAAAAAATCGGAAAATACTTTAACTATGAAACAGATTTGGAAGATTTAGGAAAAACTATAGATGAAATTCAAAGAAGAAAATTATCTAAGAATGAAACTGATGCAATCTTAGCAGTTCAGTTTGCACCAAAATCAATAGCAGAACTAGAAAAAGAAAAAAATGATGAAAAATATGTTATAAATGAAAACATTATTCAAAAAGAACTTGAAGCTTTGAAAAAAGAATATGAAGCCAATCTAGAATATATAAATATAAAAGATATTGATTTATTTGGAGCATTATCGGAAGATAAGACACAAGTAAAAATGATAAACAATCAAAATCATAGAGAAATTGAAAAAGACAAATTTAAAATTCTAAATATAAATCTAGAAACAACTTTGGAAGATTATATAGATACAATAAAACACTATGTTGGTCTAATTGCAGAAGCTTCTAATAAAATAACTATACCATACAATATGTCGGTATATAAAATAAGTAATAAAAAGAAATTAGAAGGAATTGAAATATTTAATATAAATCCTAAAAACGAATTACAAAAAATAGAGGAAATTAAGAAAGACAAAGTAATTTTATGCAGAATTAACATGAAAGAAAACATGCCAATGCTTTTCTATAGCAATATTATATTTTATGACAATTTTAATCAAACACTTCCAATAGGAATAGACTTGTCTTCAGAAGTATTACTAAACTTACGAAAAATAAAATTAAATGACTCAAAAGAGGAAAGCTTCTATATAAATTATTTAATAGACGAATTTAAAATTCAAACTGTACAAATACAAGTATATGAATATATAGCTTCTTTAGAGGAAAAATAAAAATATAGACCAAATATAAAACACCCAATATTTGACTATTTATACAAATTATGCTATAATATAAGAGTTAGAGAAAAAATGAACGGAATATTAAATATAAAATAAAAATAAAGGAGAGAAAAAATGGAAAATAAAAATTTTGTTTTTGGACATAAAAAACCGGATACTGACTCAATTGCATCAGCAATTTCAATGGCTAACTTACAAACGAATATAGGAAGTTATTCAGAAAGTTACCGATTAGGAAACATTAATAGAGAAACAGAATATGCATTAAAAACTTTTGGTGTAAAGCAACCAGAATTATTAGAGCATGTAAATGAAAATGATAATGTTATTATGGTTGACTCTAACGAATTCACACAAAGTGTTGAAGGTATTGAGAACGCTAACATCAAAATGATTGTAGATCACCACAGATTAAACCTACAAACAACCAATCCAGTATTTTGCATGGCAGAACCAGTTGGATGTACTTCAACAATCCTTTATAAATTATATAAACAAAATGATATTACTATCACACCAGAAATGGCAGGAATTATGCTTAGTGCTATCGTTTCTGATACATTATTATTTAAATCACCAACTTGTACAGACCAAGATACATTCATTGCAGGAAAACTATCAGATATTGCAGGACTTGATATGTATGATTATGGTTATAGATTATTAAAAGCAGGAACAAATTTAGATGGATATACAGCAAAAGAAATTATTAATACAGATTCAAAGCCTTTTGAAAAAGAAGGAATAAAATTTGTTATTTCACAAGTAAATAGTGCAGATGTAGATAGTGTATTTGAAAAACAAAATGAGCTAGAAACAGCTATTGAAAATGAAATTTTATTAAACAACTTAGATTGCTATGTATTTATGGTAACAGATATTTTAAAAGCTTCATCAAAAGTAATTGTTCTTGGAAATAGAAGAGATGTATTTGAAAAAGCATATAATACAAAATTATGCAACAATACAGCAATACTAGAAGGTGTTGTATCTAGAAAAAAACAAGTATTACCAAAAGTACTAGATGCAATTAATTAAAAAAGAATAGATTAGTCTTTATAATTCATAAAAATGAAATAGAAAAAAATCTATTTCATTTTTTATGTGGAAAAGCTTGAAAAATATATAAATATCTGTTATGATTGTATGGTACTAATAATGCCGATGTGGCGGAACTGGCAGACGCACATGACTCAAAATCTAAATGGATTTAAAAAATCCTATGTCTTAAAAATACTGATAAATATACAGGTTTAGGTTTTGGTAG
>CANRMM010000046.1 GCA_947631745.1 uncultured Clostridia bacterium | reverse complement strand
ATAAGTTCGTGTCGATAAGTTTTTTTACAAATTTCTAAACTTACACTATCAAGGTTTTTTAACTAGCGAAAATATTCTTTTATGATTTTATCTATTTGTAAAAAGTAATAAAAATACTAGAATAAAGAATAAAATACTGTTATCTCCACAGCATCCATTTCCTCCAAAAAGCCCGCCGAAAAGTCCTCCATTATTGCATCCGTTATTACATCCATTATTATTGCATCCGCAATTTCTATTTTCTTCTGGCATTTTATTTCCTCCTTTCTCTTTTTCCTATATGATATAAGTATGCAAAATTCAAATTTTGTGTTACAATGTAATATGTATATTTTTGAGAGAGGTTTATATGAAAAAAATAGAATTATTATCACCTGCTGGTGATTTCGAATGTTTAAAAGCTGCTGTACAAAATGGTGCAGATAGCGTTTATTTTGGTGGGAGTCTTTTCAATGCTCGTGCATCTGCTGAAAATTTTGATAATGAAGGATTAAAAAAAGCTATTGATTATTGTGCTTTAAGAAATGTAAAGACACACCTTACTTTGAATACTTTGATAAAAGATTCTGAATTTGAATCTGCTGTTGCATTAGCAAAGCAGGCTTATGAATTTGGAATTGATGCTATTATTGTTCAAGATATTGGTCTTGCTAGATTTTTAATTCAAAACTTTCCAGATTTACCGCTTCATGCTAGTACTCAAATGAGTATTCATAATGTAGAAGGTGTTAAAGAAGCTGAGTCTTTGGGTTTTCAAAGAGTTGTTCTTGCACGTGAATTACCTCTTAATGAAATTGAACATATTTGTCGTAATTCTCATGTTGAAATAGAAGCTTTTATTCATGGTGCATTATGTATTTGTTATTCTGGCCAATGCTTATTTTCAAGTGCTGTTGGAGGTCGTTCTGGAAATAGAGGTAAATGTGCACAGCCTTGTAGGCTTCCTTACGAATTTGTTAGCTCTTCATTTAATGGTTCTGAAAAAATATTAGATCAGGGTTATTTGTTAAGCCCTAGAGATTTATGTGGTTTAAATTTTATTCCTAATTTAATTAAAGCTGGTGTTACTAGTTTAAAAATTGAAGGCAGAATGAAAACTCCCGAATATGTTGCTACTGTTACTCGTATTTATCGTAAGTATATTGATATGGCTTTATCAGATCAAAAATATATTGTAGATGATTCTGATGTTCATGACTTACTTCAAGTATTTAACCGTGGCGGTTTTTCTAATGGGCATTTAACAGATTCTCCAAATAGAGATTTAATTTTTAAGGAAAAATCAAATAATATGGGATTATATGTTGGAAACATTTCTCACTACAATAAAAATAAAGGGCATGTTACTCTTACTCTTAATGAGAATTTAGGTATTGGTGATACAGTCAGTTTTGAAAATGAAAATTCTAAATATACAGTTTCAGAATTAATGATTGGTAATAAAAATTTGGTTAGTTGTGCTCCTAGTAAGAAAGTTACTATTGGACGTATGAAAGGAAATATCTCCGTTGGTGATAAAGTATATAAATTAGCAAGTAAATCATTGTCTACTATTGCTTCTAATAGCTATAAATCCGTTGAAAAAAGAAAGCTTCCTTTATGTTGTAAAGTTTTTGTGAAGAAAAATGAACCTATTTCTATTCATGTTGCAACGCAAACTTTAACTGAAGATATTTTATATCATAATATTGAGATTAATGTTACTTCTGATGTTGTTCCTGTTGATGCTTTAAAAACTCCTATTACAGAAGAACGTATTATTTCTCAAATTGATAAAACATCAAATACTCCTTTTGAGTTTAAAAGTATTAAAGTTTATTTAGATGATGGATTATATATTCCTAGTATTGCTTCTTTAAATGAACTTCGTAGGTCTGCTTTTGAAAAGTTAGAAGAAGAAATTTTAACAAGGAAAAGAAGAAATTTAACTAGTTCTCATTCTATTCGCTCATTTTCTCATAAAATAAAGCAACTTGAGCATCCAAAAATATCTCTTTTCTTAAGGAATTTACATTGTGACTATGATTATACTCAATTAGACAAAAAAATAATTAAGCAAATTTATTTGCCTTTAAAAGTTTTTGTTAATAAGGAATATTTTGATATTATACGTTATTTATCTGATAACTATCCGGTCTTCATTTATATGCCTACAATTATTAAATCTAATTATCGTAATATTATTTTAACTGAAGTAGAACATATTATAGAACGTTTTCATGTAAAGGGTTTTGTTGTTTCTAATTTAGGAGATATTTATTTGTTAGATAAATATGCAAAGGATTATGATTTTATTGGTAATTATTCTTTAAATGTTTTTAATTGTTTGACTTTAGAAGAATTGCAAAATTTAGGTTTAAATAGAGTTACATTATCTAGAGAATTAAATCAAGAGGATTTAAATGAATTATTGCAACGTGCAACAAGTATAGATACTGAATTAATTGTATATGGTAACTTACCTTTAATGGCTACTAATTATTGTTTTTTAGGAAAAACAAATAAATGTTATCCTAAGTGTGGCGTTAATTGTAAAAAGGATAAAAAATATTATTTAAAGGATCGTCTTGGTTTTAAATTTCAAGTAATTCCAGATGAAATACAGACTGTTTCTTTAATTATGAATAGTAAAATACTTTCTATTGCTACTGAAAATATTCCTGTTAATTTTGTCAGAGTTGATATTATTGATGAAACTATTGATGAAGTAAACAATATTATTGATACTGTATATAATCGTAAGCGTTTGGAAGGTAAAAATTATACAAATGGTAATTTGAATAAAGATGTGTAAAATAAAAAGAGCACTTTTTGATTTTATTTCAAAAGTTGCTCTTTTTATTATTTTTTAATGCCTTGCTGATAGTTTTATAATTAAATCCATGTTATCATCTTCTGCTGCTTTATTCCTACAAATCTTTCCACATTTTTTACATTTAAAAATGATTACATATCCTTTTTTACTGTCTATTTCTACTCCTACTGGTTCTAGCATTCCATGACATTTTTCTTCTCTATCTCCCGGATTAATGTCTACATGTTTTGAATGTAAGCAGTATGGACAATGGTTTCTGCAAGAATACCCTAATTTAGGTACATGTTTTCCACAATTATTGCACATAAATTCTTCATCTATTTCTGTAAATTTTCTGCTCATTTTATTATTCCTCTCTTTTTGTCACAAAAAGGAACGTCCCTAAAGTGACATTGTTATGTTTTAAATATACTGCCACCAATGAATTCGCGTAATAATGAGTTCTTTGGTACATATTCATCACTAATATCTTCAAAATATTTTAGAAATTCATATAAGTTCTTTGCTTCTGCATATTCTGGATGATCTCTTGTTATCGCTTGTAATAATGGCATTGCATGCTTTTTTAGTACTCCTATTTCATATATTAAAGAGCTATTAAACATGCTATCTGCTTCTTCTTGAAATGGGAAAATATGACTTTCTTCTCCTCTATTTACTGATGACCAAGTTTCTAGAGTATGTAGTGCATCATATCCTCTAAAGTTATAATCTCTAACTATTCTTCTTATAAGTCTAGTATCAGTTGTTGAAATTCTGTTATAATAATCAATATTTAGTACAGTTAATGCACTAATATATACTTTATATTTTTGTTCTCTTGGAATTGCTTCTGTTAGTTTATCATTTAGGCAATGAATTCCTTCAATTACTAATATTTCGTTGCTTTTTAATCTCATGGTTTCCCCATTATATTCTTTATGGCCTGTTTTGAAATTAAAGGTTGGTACTGGTATTTCTTCCCCTTTTAATAATTTACTTAAATGTTCATTAAATAGTGGTAAGTCTATTGAATCTAATCTTTCAAAATCTGGTTCTCCATTTTCGTCTTTTGGTGTATCTTCTCTTTCTACAAAGTAATTATCTACTGAAATGGTTACTGGTTTTATACCATTTAATTTTAATTGTATTCCTAGTCTCTGTGCGAAAGTTGTTTTTCCTGATGAAGATGGTCCTGCAATTAAAACCATTTTTATTCCTTTTCTTTTTACAATTCTATCTGCTATGATAGAAATTTTCTTTTCATGTAAAGCTTCTGCTAGTAATATTAAGTCCTTTTCTTGCCCTTCTTTTACTTTTTTATTTAATTTATATAAAGTATTTACACCTAATACCTCATGAATATCTTCATATTCTTCAATTGTATGCAATAATTTTTGAGTTTCTTTATATTCTGGTATTACATCTGGATTTTCTTTTGATGGATATCGAATTAAAAATCCATCATGATATTTCATAATGTCAAAGTATTTTATATATCCTGTACTAATTGGCATAACACCATAAAAATAGTTAAAATAATCCTCGCAAAAATAAAGTGAAACTGCTTCTTTATATTTATTTTCTAGTTGAAATTTCCCTCTTAATGTTTTTTCTTTTTCGTAAAACTTCTCTGCCTCTTTTTTTGTCATTTCTACTTTTTTTATTTCTAGGTTTTTATCAATAATGTCTTGCATTTCTTTTTTTACATTTTTTATCATTTCTTCTGTTACCTGCATATTATCAATAGTACAGTATAAAGAATTTGATAAGTGAAAATCTACTGTAAGTAAGGCTTCTGGATATAGCTTATTAAATGCTTTTCCCATGATGTATAAAATTCCTCTTTGGAAAATTCTCCTTCCGTCTTTTTCGGTTACGTAAATTGGTTCTACCTTATCCGTGTCTTTTACTTCTGTGTTCAATGATTTTACTTCATTGTTGCATCTACATGCCATAATGTTTTTGTTATTTTCTTTAGCCAATCTCTCTATTGCCTTCACTAAAATTCCTCCTTTAAGCTTTTGGTTAGAAATTTCTTCATTTCTAGTTTAGTTTTTCTTTTATTTTCACAATTTGGTTTAAAGCATCTATTGGAGTTAACTCATTAATATTAATTTTATCAATCTCATGTGCTATTTCTGCCAATTTATAATTATATAAGTCAAGTTGTCCAGCTGCTATTTGTTTATTTTCTTTTTCTTGTATTTTTTCTCCTAGAATACTTTTTCTTTCTAGAGTTCTAAGAATTTCATTTGCTCTTTTTGTTACAACATTTGGTACTCCTGCTAATTTAGCTACATGTACTCCATAGCTTTCATCTGTTCCTCCTGGGACTATTTTTCTCAAGAATATAACATCTTCACCTTTTTCTTTTACTGCAATAGAGTAGTTTTTAATTCCTTCTATTTTATCTTCTAGTTTTGTTAGTTCATGATAATGTGTTGCAAATAGTGTTTTAGCTCCACATTTTTCACTATCTGATATATATTCTGCTACTGCCCACGCAATTGATAGTCCATCATATGTTGATGTTCCTCTTCCTATTTCATCTAATATGACAAGACTATTTCTAGTAGCTTCTTTTAATATATTAGCTACTTCCATCATTTCCACCATAAATGTACTTTGGCCCATGCTTAAGTCATCTGATGCTCCTACTCTTGTAAAAATTTTATCTACTACTCCTATTTTAGCATAAGATGCTGGTACAAAGCTACCACATTGTGCCATTAATGTAATTAATGCTACTTGCCTCATGTATGTAGACTTTCCTGCCATATTTGGTCCTGTAATAATAGATAGTCTATTCTGATTTTTATCTAAATATGTATCATTTTGCACAAAAGCTCCACTTGGAAGCATTTTTTCTATTACTGGATGTCTCCCATCTTTTATATCAATAATTCCTTCGTTATCAATTATTGGTTTTACATAATTTAAGTCTTGTGCTACAGTTGCAAATGAACACAATACATCTAAAATAGATATAATATTTGCTGACTTTTGAATTCTTTGTATTTGTGCTTCTATTTTATCTCTTATTTCAGAAAATGCATTATATTCTAAATTAACTACCTTTTCTTCTGCTCCTAGTATTTGATTTTCTAAGTTTTTCAATTCTTCTGTAATATATCTTTCCCCATTTGTTAGAGTTTGCTTGCGAATAAATCTTTCTGGAACCATTGACATATTTGATTTTGTAACTTCTATGTAATATCCAAATACTTTGTTAAATCCTACTTTTAAATTTTTAATTCCTGTTTTTTCTCTTTCTTCTGCCTCTAAATTTATAATCCAGTTCTTTCCTTCTGTTGTTGCAAGTTTTAATTGATCTATTTCTGGATCATAACCCATTTTTATTAATCCACCTTCTTTTACTGTAATTGGTGGTTCTTCTACAATTGCTTTATCTATCATTTCATATATATCTTGTAATTCGTCTAATCCTTCACATAGATTAACTATCATTTTAGAGTTTGTTGTCATTATTGATTTTTTTACATCTGGTAATTGTTTTGCTGAATTTTTTAAAGAAATTAAGTCTCTTGCGTTTGCATTTCCATAAGCAATTTTTCCAGCTAATCTTTCTATGTCATATACTTTCTTTAAAGATTCTGTAATATCTCCTCTTAAAATAATGTTATTTTTTAGTTCCTCTACCGCTTCTAGTCTTTCATTTATTTGCTTAACATCTATTAATGGATTACTTAACCATCTTCTAAGCATTCTTCCCCCCATAGAAGTTGAGGTTTTATCTAATACCCATAACAAGGTTCCCTTTTTACTTTTATCTCTTAATTTCTCTGTAATTTCTAGGTTTCTTCTTGCACTAATATCTAATGCCATATATTTGGTTGTACTATACACAATTAGCTTATTAATATGATCTAATGTATTTTTTTGTGTATCTATTAAATAACTTACAAGTCCATTGGTTGCTGATATTGCTAATATTTCGTCTTTTATACTGTCAATAGGATTGTCATTATCATCTGTTAATTTGTATTTTTCTTTTATCTTCGTATCATCACTACTAAATTGTTCTTCTTCCAATTTTGATACAAAAACATTAAATCTTTCTTTTATTTTGTTTATTTCTTCTTGGCAGTTATACATCATAGGATTTACTACAATCTCTGCTGGTGCATATTTTGCAATTTCATCTAATAATGCTGCAAAATTATTTGTATCTTTTATTTGTGTAGTTCTAAAATCTCCTGTAGAAACATCACACACAGTTACTCCATAATAAATTCCATTTTTATAAATTCCCATTATATAGTTATTTCTTTTCTCTTCTAGAAGATTTGCTTCCATAACGGTTCCTGGAGTTACTACACGGATTACATCTCTTTTTACCATGCCTTTTGCTTTTTTAGGATCTTCTAATTGTTCACAAATAGCTACTTTAAATCCTTTTTCAATTAATTTTGCAATATATGTTTCTGCTGCGTGGTATGGTATTCCACACATAGGTGCTCTTTCTTCTTGTCCACATTCTTTTCCTGTTAGGGTTAATTCTAATTCTCGTGAAGTTGTAATAGCATCATCAAAAAACATTTCATAAAAGTCTCCTAGTCGATAAAAAAGAATACAATCTTTATATTGATTTTTTGTTTCTAAATAATGTTGCATCATAGGTGAAAATTCTGCCATATTTTTTACCTTCCTTCTATTTTTTCATTTATTTCTTCTTTTTTCTTTAATTCTGCTAATTTTAGTCGGTTTCTTCTTATGGTGCTAATACTACTTTTCATTTTTTCTGCTATTTCTTGTGTTTGCATTCCCTGTGCTTGATATATGTCTACCTGCTCACAAAATTTTTCTAATCTTTCTATTTCAATTTCATCTTTAGTCTTTGCATCTACTTCTATAATTGGTATATCTCCAAACATTTCATCTAATTGTTTTTGTACATTTTGTAATTTGTCTTCTGATATTTCTGCTCTTTTCATTTTTTTATCAGCATATCGCTTTGCAATTTCATACAACTCATTTTCTTTTGGATCACTACTCTTTTTTAGTTTTTCTATTTCTCTTGATATTGTTCTAGTAGGTATTGCATAAGCTTTTGCCATTTCACTTTGTGAAAAGTTTCTTTTTATCATATGTACAATTAGACCTGTAAAGTTAATTCGGCTATAATCTCTTCCATTTTTATTAACATAGGCTACATATTCTTGTATTAGTGAATCATCTTCTGCTATTTGTTGGTTGATTTTTCTTCTAATTGTTTCTCTATCTATATGATATTTATCGCTTGCTTCTTTTGCTGTCATTTCTCCTTTTAAAATAGCTCTTACTATTTCTTTCATTTTTTCATCTAAATCTATTGTTGTGCTATTTATTTTATTATATTTTAATCTCTCTCTAAATTGTTTGGCTTCTTCACTACTTGATTGCATTGTTTCTTCTATTCGTTTTTTTAATGTTTCTCTATCCATATTTAAATTCTCTGCTGCCCCGTCTTAATGTTAACTCACCATCTAAAATTTTTCTTTTTAATTGTTGTTCATTATGTGCATTTATATCCATTATACAATTTCCCCTTTTAAGTACCACATGTGTTCTGACTTAATTTTAATATTTGCCATTTTTCCAATCTTGTCTTTTTTTCCTTCAAAAACAACAACTTTATTAGAATCTGTTCTACCTGTTAATAAATTTTCATTGTTTTTGCTATAACCTTCTATTAAAATTTTTTCAGTTTTTCCAATATATTTTTTATTATTTTCAGTTATACTATCTTCATACATCTTTTTTAATCTATCAAATCTTTGATGTTTAATTTCTTCCGGTATTTGATTTTCCATCTTATCTCCTGGTGTTCCTACTCGTCTTGAGTAAATAAACATAAAGATTTGTTCAAATCCTACCTTTTTAACTACATCTAATGTATCTTCGAAATCCTTTTCAGTTTCTCCTGGAAAGCCCACAATAATATCTGTAGAAAATGTTACATTTGGAATTTGTTCTTTCATTTTTTCTACTAAGCTTAAGTATTGTTCTTTTGTATATTTACGATTCATTACTTTTAAGACATTTGTACTTCCTGATTGAAGAGGTAAATGAATCAATTTACTTACTTTTTCGCAATCTCGAATTGCATCAATAACATCATCTGTAAAGTCTTTTGGATGTGGTGATACAAATCTAATTTTTTCAATTCCTTCAATTTCATTTACTGCCCTTAATAACTTTGCAAATGTATTTATTTCATCTATTTCGTGATTTGCATTTTGATTTTCAACTACCATATATGAGTTAACATTTTGACCTAGCAAAGTAATTTCTTTATATCCTTGTTTTGCTAAATCTTGTACTTCTTGTAGTATGTCACTTGCTTGCCTACTTCTTTCTCTTCCACGTACATATGGAACAATACAATAACTGCAGAAATTGTTACATCCATTCATAATAGTAACAGAAGCCTTTATATTATCATCTCTTTTTATTGGTAACCCTTCTATTACTTCTCCTTCTATATTGATGACATCTGTAATCCTCTTTTCTTGCATTATTGCATTATATAAATCTTCTGGAAACTTATGTAGAGTATGTGTTCCAAAAATAACATCATATTTATAGCTTTGCTTTATTTTTTCTACAATATGTTCCTCTTGCATCATACATCCACCAATTGCAATGATAGTTCCCTTTTCTTCTCTTTGTTTTTTTACTTCTCCTAATTTTCCAAATAATCTCTCTTCAGCATTTTCTCTAACGCAACATGTATTAAAAACTATGAGATCCGCTTCTTTCATTTCTTCTGTTTTTGTATAATTCATTTTTTCTAACATACCACATAGTTTTTCTGAATCATTTTCATTTAATTGACATCCCATTGTTAAAATGAAATATTTTAGTTTTTTTCCTACATTTAATTGATTTACTTTTTCTATATATTGTAATTGTTCTGATATATCTATTTTTTCCAAACTAATTTCCTCCAATTCATTTTATTATTTTATACTAAACATGAACTTTTTTCAAGTTATTTGACCATATCCGACGTTAAAAGGTGTCAATCTTTATTTTATGTCTTTATATTTGATTTCATTTATAGTGACAACCACTATGGCAAACTGCTATTTTTTTATTAAAGTGATAAAAAAGTGATAAATTCTGCTGTAAAACTCTTCCATATTTTTGATGATATAATGATAAAAATTTTGATATATAAGGAGTGATGTTTTATGGCAAATAAAACAAATTTTTTAGTAAATGGAAAAAGATATTATAGGATTACAAAAACAATTGGAAAAAAGGCTGATGGTACTCCTATTAGAAAAGCTTTTTATGGTACTGGTCTTAAAGAAGCCTCTCAAAAAGTAGAACAATATATGGATGGTTTAAAAATGGGATTTATTAATAATGGGCAAATTTTAACGATTAACTTACTATTACCTAAATGGCTTTTTTCTGTAAAAAAGAATGAACTCAGACCTTCTTCTTTTGAAACTTATGAATGTACTTATAGAAATTATATTAGAAATCATTTTATAGCTGATTTACCCATTAATGAAATAAAAACTTTAAGGATGCAGGAATATTATAATGATTTACTAAAAAAAGATATTTCTACAAATACTGTAAAAAAGGTACATAAATTACTAAGGCAGTTCTTTGGCTTTGCTGATAGAGAGGGATACATTGTAAAAAATCCCTGTTTGAATGTAAAACTCCCTAAAGCAAAAAAAGAAGCTGCACTTAGGATAATATCTAATAAAAAGGTTGAATTTTCTTACTTTAACGAAAATGAAATTAAAACTTTAAGAAAAATTTTTAAAGATACTGCTTATGAAAATCTTATTCTTTTTGCTCTTGGTACTGGAATGCGACAAGGTGAAATATTAGGTTTACAATGGGACGATATTGATTTTAAGCATCGAGAAATTCATGTTTTACATAATTTAAATACTTCTGCTGAAATTTCAGAAAATGGCACTAGAAAATACCTTACTTTGCTTCAAGAGCCTAAAACTCAAAATTCAATACGAATTATTCCCATGTCTAATTCTATTTATAGATTACTCTCTTCCCTTCCCCATATTTCTAATTATGTATTTTGCAAAAAAGATGGAATATATGTAAATGCTAAAAATTTACAAAAGGTATGGAGAAATACTTTAAAAAATAGTAGTTTACCTTATAGAAAATTTCATGACCTTCGACATACTTTTGCAACTATGCTTCTCACCCATGGAGCAGACCTTATTACAGTAAAAGAATTGCTTGGTCATAGTAGTATAAAAATCACTGAAATTTACCTAGATGCCCTCCCTAAAACTAAGAAAGGAATGATCCAAAAAATAGATTTTTTATTAAATTAAAGTGATAAAAAAATGATAAATATTTTTTGTCTTTTTGTTTATCCTCCTCTTTTCCCCTATTTTATTACTGCTCTGTGTTTTGATGAAGTAAAAAATCTAGAACAAGAAGTTCAAGA
>CANRMM010000045.1 GCA_947631745.1 uncultured Clostridia bacterium | reverse complement strand
ATAAAAAATTTAAAAGAAAGGGATTAATCAATTAAATAGATTAATATTTCTATATAATTGATTATACGAGAATAAAAAATGACAAATAAATCAAAAGAAAAGGATTTGTTTGATTCAAAAGATAAAACCAAAAAACAAAACAAAAAGATTATGACAGATGGCAAATTAAAAGGAACAAAAGAAGAAAAATTTGATTTTAATGAAGAAATTGTTATTGGACTAAAAAGAATAGATAATGATGAAAATAATAATCAAAAGAAAAAAACAGAAAAAAAACAAAAGAAAAATAAAAAGGAAAGCAAGAAGGATATTTTAGTAGAAGACATATATAGTAAACAAAATCAAAAAAAGAAATCAAATAAGCCTAAAAAGAAATTAACTCCAAAACAAGAACGTGCAAGAAAAAAGAGAAAAATTATTTTAAAGATATTAGGTGGGACAACTTTAATTTGTTTGATAATAGGAGGAGGAATTTTTCTTCTAAGATCACCAATATTCAATATTAATAACATCACAGTAAAAGGAAATGAAAAAATTTCGAGTAATGAATTAATTAGCTTATCGACACTGAAAGTAGAAGAAAATATGTTTCAATATAATTTTGGAGAAATAGAAGAAACAATAAAACAAAACCCTTATATAAAAACAGTAGAACTTCATAGACAACTTCCAGACACAGTAGAAATTATAGTAGAAGAAAGAAAAGCAACTTATATGATACAAGTTGCAAATGCATTTGCATATATTGATAATCAAGGATACATATTAGAAATATCAACTGAAAAACAAATTTTGCCAATTATTAAAGGGATAAGTACAAGCCAAGAAAATATACATCCAAATAATAGACTAGAAAAGGAAGATTTAAAAAAACTAAATGATATATTAAAAATAATGGAATCAGCAAACAGTAATTCACTTGCAAAATTTATAACTAGCATTGACATTAGTGACAAGGAAGACTATATTATAAGAATGGAAACAAAGAAAAAGACAATCCATTTTGGAGATGCTTCAAATATTAGCACAAAAATGCTACTAATTACCAAGTTTAATGAAGAAGAGAAAAACACAGAAGGAGAAATATTTTTAAATATGAATTTAAACGATGAAAATAATATGCCATATTTTAGAAAGAAAGTTTAAAAATCAGTTGGGAGGTAAAAAGCTTGAAGAAAAAACAAATTGCCATCACATTAGGAATTATGTGCTTTATTTTAACAATTGCATTATGTATTCAAATTAAAACAATGAACGAAGCAAGCTCAGCAGCATCGAGAACACTAGCAGATAACGACTTAAGAGATCAAGTATTGAAATGGAAAGAAAAATATGACAATATATATAACACATTAAAAGAAAAACAAAAAAAACTAGAAGAAGTAAGAACTGAAGCAACACAAAATGACACGCTAGCTAGTGCAAAAGAAGAACAATTAAAGAAAAATAATATTATTTTAGGGCTAACAGATGTAAGAGGAGACGGAATTATTATAGAAGTAGCGGATGGAAATCCAGAATCATTCCTTGCAACAATAAATCCAAGTAATGTTTTAGTACATTATAATGATTTATTAAATCTAGTAAATGAGCTTAACAATGCTGGAGCAGAAGCAATAGAAATCAATGGTCAAAGAATTGTAAATACCTCATCAATTACTTGCGAAGGAACAGTTATAAAAGTAAATGGAGAAAAAATAGGCTCACCATTTGTAATAAAAGCAATTGGTTCACAAGGACTTTTATATGGTTCAATTACAAGAGCAGGCTCTTATATTGAATTAATAAAAGATGAAGGTGTTCAAACTAATGTTATAAAAGAAGATGACATATATATTGAAAAATATAAAGGTGTTCTTAATTATGAATACCTAAAACCGATATCGAAAAAGTAAGGATAATAAACGAGAGGGAAGGAGGCAAAAATGGAAAAGCTAAAGTCAATATTAAAAATAAACTTAAAAAGAAATTTTACAGCCAATAATATAGCAGTTGCAACTGTTATGTTTATTGTATGTATAACTTTAATATGTGTAATGTTTATGCAATTTAAAACAGTAGAAGAAACAGATATAACAGATATTGAAAATATGAGAGAAACAGAATTGAGAACAGCTTTAGCAGAATGGAAAACAAAATATGATGCAATTGCCTCAGAATTAGTAGATACAGAACAGAAAATTGCTGAATATAATGATAAAATGGGAAAAAATGATGAAGCATCTGAACTAATTAACAAAGAACTAGAACAATCAGATACAATACTGGGAAAAACAGATGTATATGGAGAAGGAGTAGTTGTCACATTAAGGGATACAAATGAAAAGCTTATTCATGCTACAGACTTAGTAGAACTAATTAATGAATTAAGATATGCTGGAGCAGAAGCAATATCAGTTAACGATATTAGAATTGTTCAAAATACTTCATTAGTAGACATTTTAGTAGATATTGATGAGCAATATATTAATATAGATGGGAGAAGAATTGCTTCACCATATGTTGTAAAGGCAATTGGAAATCAAACATATTTATCAAGTATATTAAATATGAAAAATAGCGGATTTATAGACAGATACACAAATGATAATCACTCTGTAGAATGTGAAAATAGAAAAAGAGTAGAAATTTTAAAATACAATGGAGAAATAACAGCTAGTCATTTAGAGGAAGGAGAAGAATAAAATGATATTTATTGCAATTGTATTAGGATGTATAATTGGAGCTCTAATAGGAATAAATGCACCAATTATACCATATACATACTCTGGATATTTAGCCATTGCTATTATAGCAGCATTAGATTCCGTATTTGGAGGAATTGCTTCAACACTGAAAAAAAATTTTGACTTGAAAATATTTGTTTCAGGTTTTTTTGGAAATGCCATACTTTCTATATTGCTAACTTATTTAGGCCAAAGACTAAACGTAGACATTTATTTAGCAGCTATTGTTGTATTTGTTGGAAGAATGTTTAATAATTTAGCAATAATTAGAAGATATTATTTAGAAAAATTTGTAAAATATAGAAAAATACAAAAAGAAAAAATAGTAGAATATGAAGGAAAAAATCAATCAGAAAATGCACAGAAAAAAGAGATAAAAAAATAGAAAAAACGAGAAAAAGTTGATAATAAAGGCATACAAACAATATGTCAGAAATATTACAAAAATGTTACAAAAATATTACAAATTCTATTGACTTTTTTTTCAAATTGTAATATTCTAAGGAAGAATTAAAAGCATAAAAAATTGGAGGAATGAACTTTGGCTATAGGAGATATAATTGTAGGAATGGACATTGGTACTTCAAAAGTAAGTTTAGTTATTGGAGAAGTCAATAATTTTAATCAAATTGAAGTCCTATGTACAACAAGTTGTAGATGTAGTGGTATCAAAAAAGGTAAAATAGTAGATGAAGATGAAATTGCTGCAACTGTATCAAAGCTAATTAAAGAAGCTGAATCAGAAACAGAACTAACGATTAACTCTACTTACGTTACAATACCAGGAAAATACGTTACAATAGTACAAAATAGTATTACAAAAGAAGCCAAGGATAAATATGCCGGAATATCATCAAAAGATGTTTTTAATAGCATTACACAAGTAAAAGACATTGATATCCCAGAAGGTAAACAAATCATTGATATTGTTACAGACGAATTCATACTAGATAATGGAAAATCAGTACAAGACCCAGTAGGAAGTTTAAGTACAAATTTTACATTAAAAGCCCAAGTAATTTTAGCAGAAAAAGATTACATGAGACAATTATCAAATATTTTTAGAAAAGTAGACATAGATATAGACGGCTTAGTTCCAATAACACTTGCAGAAAGATGCCTTGTATTAGATGGAAATGAATTAAACGACAATATTATGTTATTAGACATAGGAGCAGGAAACACAGATATAGGCGTATTTGAAGGATTGTCATTTACATATACAAATACAATTCCATTAGGGGGAGATAATATAACGAATGATCTCTCTTTAGTATTAAATATATCAGAGGAAGAAGCAGATAAACTAAAAAAACAATATGGACTAGCACTTAGATCATTTATTGATAATGATAATGAAATTCTATTATCAACATGTAAAGATGAAAATAGAAAAGTTATTAAGAGTTCTGAACTAATTGAAATCATTGAAGCAAGAATAGAAGAAATTTTTTCATTGGTAAACCGCGACATAACAAATCAAGGAATTAAACCAAGAATCAATAATGTAATATTAACTGGTCAAGGAATTACAAATATTAATAAAAGTGATGTAGCAGGAAAAATTGCATTGAATATACCAGTAAAAATATCAACAGGAAGATTAATTAGCACAGTAAGACCAGAATATAGAACAGCATACGCATTAGTAAGATATATAGCTTCAAGACCATTTACAAAAACGGTTTCAAGTAGCATAGACTCAAATTCAAAAGAAAGTGTATTAAAAAACATTATAGAAAAAGTAAAAGACTTTTTCTATTCGTAATAGAAAAATGCAAAAGATAAAAAATTATAACACAGATGAAATTAAAAGATAAAAAGGTAGAGGAGGAAAGAGCTTTATGATAGTAGATAACGCAGATGAGAATATGATGATGGACGGAACAGCAACGATTAAAGTAATAGGAGTTGGTGGGGCTGGAAATAATGCTGTAAATAGAATGGTAGATTCAGGAATAAGAGGAGTAGAATTTATTTCTGTTAATACAGATAGACAAGCATTAGTTCTATCAAAAGCTTCAACAAGAATTCAAATAGGTGAAAAAATTACAAGAGGACTAGGTGCAGGAGCTAATCCAGATATTGGTGCACAAGCTGCCGAAGAAAGCAAAGCAGAAATAGCAGAAGCTTTACGTGGAGCAGACATGGTATTTGTTACAGCCGGTATGGGAGGTGGAACAGGTACAGGAGCAGCACCTATTATTGCAGCAACAGCAAAAGAAATGGGAATTTTAACAATTGGTGTTGTTACAAAACCATTTACATTTGAAGGAAAGAAAAGATTATCACAAGCAGAGCGTGGCGTAGAAAGCTTAAAAGGTAAGGTAGATACTTTGGTAGTAATTCCAAACGATAAATTATTGCAAGTAATTGATCGCAAAACATCGATTGTAGAAGCATTCAAAATGGCAGACGATGTACTAAGACAAGGCGTTCAAGGTATATCAGACTTAATTGCAATACCAGGTTTAGTAAACCTAGATTTTGCAGATGTAAAAACAATTATGTTAAACACAGGAATGGCTCATATGGGTATTGGTAGAGCATCTGGAGAAAATAGAGCAGAAGATGCAGCAAAACAAGCAGTTCAAAGTCCATTACTTGAAACATCAATAGAAGGAGCAAGAGGCGTTATCATTAATATTACAGGTGGAAATAATCTAGGATTACACGAAGTTAATACAGCAGCTGAACTTGTTCAACGTAGTGTAGACCCAGAAGCTAATATCATTTTTGGTGCAGTTATTGACGAAAGCCTAGATGAAGATATTGTTATTACAGTAATTGCAACAGGATTTGAAAAAGAGCCAAGTAGTTCAATGGCATCAAAAATTCCAGTAGATGAAATTATAGCAAAAGGTTGGAATGAAAAAGTAAATATTCCAATCGACAATCAAAATTCAACAGATAATTTAGATATCCCTTCTTTTTTAAGAAAAAAAGGAACAAAATAAAATAATAGTGACGAAAGAAAAAAGAAATAATCTAAAAAAGTAGATTATTTCTTTTTTTCGTGCCTAAGAAATGACAATTTTTTAGGAAAAAACATTGTAAAATAGTTACTGTTAATTAAAAAGGTAAGGAAAGATATGACAGTTTATTTAGATATTATTTTATTTGAAAATCTATGTATGAATTATATTATATTACTAGCAACAGGTTTTATTTTTAAATTAAAAATAAAACAAACGAGACTATTAGTATCAGCATTAATTGGAGGTATATATGCTATTTTAACATATATACAAATTTTAAAAATTTATTCAACAATGATAATGAAAATAATTTTGTCAATTGCCATGGTATATATTGCTTTCACACCGAAAAATATAAAAGCAATGCTAAAAGAATTAGTATTATTTTACTTAGTATCATTTGCCTTTGGAGGATGTGCATTTGCACTACTATATTTTTTAAAACCTCAAGAAATTTTCATGATAAATGGAGTCTATATTGGCTCATACCCATTAAAAGTAGTTCTACTAGGGGGAACTGTAGGATTTGTAATTACATATATTGCTTTTAAAATAGTAAAAAACAAAATGAGTAAAAAAGGATTACTTTATTCTGTAGAAATAACTATAGATGAAAAGAAATTAGAAATAAAAGCAATGCTAGATACTGGCAACATGCTAAAAGATCCAATAACAGGAAGTCCGGTAATTATTATAGAAAGAGAAAAACTATATGGACTTATACCTGGAAATATACTAAATAATATTGAAAAAATTATAGGAGGTGATTGGGACATATTTAATGAAGAAACAGCATATCGTTCAAAGTTCCGAATAATTCCATTTCATTCGATAGGAAAACAAAATGGAATGCTATTAGGATTTAAAGCAGATAAAATAAATATCATAACAGATATGGAAGATATAGACAGAAAAGATGGTATTATATGCATTTATCCGCAAAGCATTGGAAAAAATAATGACTATTCAGCATTAATTGGATTAGATATGCTAGAAGGGAGTGATAGAAATGAATATATTGCAAATATTAAAAGATAGTATTAACACTATCTATGTAAAATATATTGGAAATGACGAAATAGAAAACCTACCAATTTACTATATAGGAGGAAGCCAAACATTACCACCACCATTAAGCAATGAAGAAGAAAACGAACTATTAGAAAAACTAGCAAAGGGAAATGAAGAAGCAAAACAAAGTTTAGTAGAAAGGAATTTAAGATTAGTTGTATATATAGCTAAAAAATTTGAAAATACAGGAGTAGGAATAGAGGATTTGATATCAATAGGGACAATAGGATTAATGAAAGCAATAAATACCTTCAATACAGATAAAAAAATTAAGCTAGCAACGTATGCTTCAAGATGTATTGAAAATGAAATTTTGATGTATTTAAGAAGAAGTAATAAAATAAAAGGAGAAATTTCAATAGATGAACCATTAAACCAAGATGGAGATGGCAACGAATTATTACTTTCTGATATATTAGGAACAGATTCAGATATTACATCTAGAAGAATAGAAGACGAAGTAGATAAGACATTACTTCGAGCGTCTATTGAAAAATTAAGCAATAGAGAAAGAAATATAATGGAACTACGATTTGGATTTATTAGTGGAAATGAGAAGACACAAAAAGAGGTAGCAGACATGTTAGGAATTTCACAAAGCTATATTTCAAGACTAGAAAAAAAGATTATAGGAAAAATGAAAAAAGATATTATGAGCAAAACACGGAAGCTAATAAATTAACTATAAAAATATATATAAATGAATTTGAATAAAGATACCTCTTTTGGGAAATACTGTAATTACAAGTATTTTGCAAAGGAGGTTTTTTCTTGATGAACAAGGTGGAAATATGTGGTGTAAATACATCCAAATTACCGGTATTATCAAGTGAAAAAAAAGAAGAACTACTAAAAGCAATAAAAAACGGAAATACAGAAGCCAGAGAAGAATTTATAAATGGTAATCTACGATTAGTGTTAAGCGTAATAAAAAGATTTTATGCAAGAGGGGAAAACGCAGATGACTTATTTCAAGTTGGATGTGTAGGACTAATAAAAGCGATGGACAATTTTGATTTAAATCAAAATGTTCAGTTTTCAACCTATGCAGTACCTATGATTATAGGAGAAGTAAAACGTTATTTAAGAGATAATAATACTATAAGAGTAAGCAGATCAATTAGAGACCTAGCTTATAAAGTACTATCAGAGAAAGAAAGATATATAAAAGAATATAATAGAGAACCAACAATAGAAGAACTAGCAAAAGAAATGAATTTACCTAAAGAAGATATTGTTTTAAGCTTAGATGCAGTGCAAACTCCAGTATCTTTACAAGAACCAGCAGGAAATAATGACTTAGAAAATATTTATATACAAGATCAAATAAAGGATAAAAAGAATAGTGACGAATATTGGGCAGAAACAATTACAATAGCAGAAGCAATGAAAAAATTAAAGGAAAAGGAAAAAATGATTATATCAAAGAGGTTTTTTGAAGGAAGAACACAAATAGAGGTTGCAAATGAAATTGGAATTTCACAAGCACAAGTATCACGACTAGAAAAAAATGCAATTGACCATATAAAAAGGATATATAAATAAGTAAGATAAGGGAAAAGTTAATTTATTTAAAAAAGTTTGACATTCTTAACAGATTAAAGTATAATATACTCATAAGATGAGCGACCACAGAAATGTGGCGTGTCGTTAGATAGTATTTATAAAATAAGATACATCTCTATTGACCAGACAGAGATGTGTTTTTTTTGTTGTCTAATTTTCTCATTGTAACAACTAAAGCTACAAACAAGATGGTAGCGACAACAGTTACCATTGCAAGTTCTATAAATAATATGTAGATTATAATTAAGAAGACTTGATCTAATAACATATGCATCGCCCTCCTTTCAAGGAAAACGACACACCACACTCTGTTTTGCTCATCTTTGAGAATTATATATGATTTATGGCAAAATGTCAACCAAATGTTCGCAAAAATACTGCGAAATAATAAAAATATAAAGAAATGGTTCAGAATGTTGAACAATATTTTTCAAAATAAAATGACTACAACAATTAAGATTAGAAGTAAAAAAAGTTGCTAAAATATTAGCAACTTTTTTCATTAAAAGAATATATATATTATATATTAAAAAGGTTTATAGATATAGCCATAAAATCTAAATATATAATAAGGAAAAGAAAATGGGACAAAAAGGAATGGATTTTAAACATAAAGAAGTAATTAATATTAACGACGGAAGAAGACTCCGGATTCGTACAAGACGTATGTGCAGACTTAAACAGTGGAACAATTACATCCATTATAGTACCAGGAAATAATAAACTAATGGGAATGTTTGCAAAGGGAAACGAAATCGTTATAGAATGGAAAAACATAAAGTGTATTGGAGAGGATGTAATACTTGTAGAAATATGACAAAATTTCTACAATTTTCTACAAAAAAAGTATTGACTTTATCAATTCATTATGTTATTATAAGAATGTACTAAATAACATATGAAAAACATGGTTATAAATTAGTAAAAGATTAGCACATAAGAATAAAAAAAGACATCAATACTAGTTTATTATTTTGCACAAAAATACGAAAATTTACATAATAGAAAGTAAATAAAAATATTTTTTAAAAAATAGAAAAAACATGTTGACATTCATAAAGTTTAGTAGTATAATACAAAACGTTCCACATAGTTTTATGGAATAACAAGTACATTGAAAAGTAAACAATAAACTTTGAGAAACCAATAAAGCGGTAGTATTAAACTACCAAAATAAAAACAAA
>CANRMM010000044.1 GCA_947631745.1 uncultured Clostridia bacterium | reverse complement strand
AAAAATCAGCCAATTACCATATATTACCAATTATGAATGATATATATATAAATAATGAAATTTACTCTTTTTTTCTGTATTTACTTTGTTTTCATTGACTTTTTCCTTTAAAAATTATATATTTATAATTAAGATTTTTTAAGGAGGAATTTATTTTGAAAACTTTAAAAATAAGATTATTATTCGTTACATTTATGATTTTACTTCTTTTGTCTACATATTGTTTGGCATCTAATGATGTTATGTCTATTTCAGAAACAGATACTAACGAGTCTTTGTCTCTTACTGATGTAGCTACAGATGATGAAAATTTAGCAGATGGTAATGTAGAGGCTAGTTTTGAACTTATGTCTGATGACCTTTATCGTTCTGGAACTGATGTGCTTATTACTGAAATGGTAGATGGTAATGCTTTTGTTATTGGTAATACAGTAACTCTTTCTAGCGAGATTAATGGTGATCTTTTTGTTATTACTAATAACTTTACAATTGAAGAAAATGCTTGTGTTTATGGAAGTGTTTTTGTTATTTCTAATAATATTACATTAAATGGTAATCTATATGACATTTATGCTATATCAAATAATGTTACTTTAGGTGAAACTGGTTATATTGCTAGAGATGCAAGAATTGCAAGTAGTTCAATTGTAGTTAATGGTGTCGTTGGACGTAATGCAAATTTGGTTGTAAATGATTTATCGTTCCCTACTGATATCAATAATGCTCTCATTTTAGGCAATTTAAATTATATTTCTTCAACACAATTTGAAATACCAGAAGGTCTTGTTTCTGGAGATACTAATTTCACATTACAAGAAGATGATGAAGAAACTGTTGATATAGGTTCTATAATTGTTACTTATGTTAATAACGTTTTATCAGCTTTATTATATAGCTTAGTAGTTTTATTATTGATTGCATGGCTTGCACCAAACTTTATTCAAAAATCTGGTAATCTTATGAGAAAGAAAACTCCAGTTGCTTTAGGTTTAGGTCTACTTTACTTCTTCGGTAGTATTATTGGAGCTATTGTTTTCTTATTCTTAACTTATGGTTTAGGTAGTGCTATTTCAATTGTAGTGATTGTTTTACTTGTATTGTTATGGTCAATATCAGAAACTATTTTTGCATTAGCTGGTGGTAGATTAATAGCTAGAAAGTTACATCAAGAAAAGAAGTCTCAAATTATTTTATATGCATTATTAAATGTTCTTGTTATTAATATAATTAAATTAATCCCATGTTTAGGAATTATTATTTCAGTTGCTATTAATATGATTGGTTTAGGTTTTATATTTACAAATTTAGTTTTTAAGAAACAAGATTTTATGACATACGAGGATTCTTCTGTAAAAGAAACTGAAGTAATGTAGTTTTCAACGTTAAAAAGAAACAAGATATAGTAATTTTATTTACTATATCTTGTTTTTTATTTTCTCTCTATACATGCTTTTATTAATCCCATAAATAATGGTGCTGGTTTATTTGGTCTTGATTTAAACTCTGGATGAAATTGCCCTGCTATAAAATATGGATGATTTTTTAATTCTACCATCTCTACTAAGTTTCCATCTGGTGAGCTTCCTGATACAATAAGTCCCTCTTTTTCCATCATTTCTCTATACTTATTATTATACTCAAATCTATGTCTATGTCGCTCTTGTATGTTTTCTTGTTTATATAATTTTTCTGCTAAGCTATCCTTTTTTATAATGCATGGGTACGAGCCTAATCTCATTGTTCCGCCTTTTTTCTTAATATCTTTTTGTTCATCCATAATATGAATAACTGGATTTTTACATTCTGAGTTAAATTCTTCTGAATTTGCATCTTTTAATTTTAATACATCTTGTGCAAATTCTATTACTGCCATTTGCATTCCCAGGCATATTCCTAAAAATGGTATTTTATTTTCTCTTGCATATTTTATTGCTTCTATTTTTCCTTGTATTCCCCTATTTCCAAATCCTCCTGGAACAATAATTCCGTCTATATCTTTTAGTTTTTCTGCTATATTTTGTGCAGTTATTTTTTCTGAATCTATTAATTTTAATTTCGTCTTTACTCCTTGAGCAAATCCTGCATGATGTACACTTTCTATAACTGATATATATGAATCTTCTAATCTTATGTATTTTCCTACAATTCCTATTGTAAGCTCTTTTTGAGAAACATTATTAATATTCTCTATCATTTTTTCCCATTCTTGATTATTTGGCGTACATTTTTCTAGTTTAAGGTGTTTGCATACTGCATTTGCTAGTCCCTCTTTTTCTAGCATTAAAGGTACTTCATATAAACAAGATGCTGTTTTATTTGCAATAACATTTTCTTTTCTTACATTACAGTATAAAGCGATTTTTTCTCTCAAGTTTTCTGGAATATCAATTTCTGTTCTACAAACTAGAATATCTGGTTTAATTCCAAAAGATTGTAATTCTTTTACTGAATGTTGTGTTGGCTTTGACTTCAATTCATTTGAACCACTTATGTATGGAAGTAAAGTTACATGCACATAAATTACATCTTCTGGATTATTTTCTAATCCTACTTGTCTAATTGCTTCTATAATAGATAGTCCTTCTATATCTCCTATCGTTCCACCTATCTCTGTAATTACTACATCTACATTTTGTTCTTTGAAAGAATATATTTTTTCTTTAATGGCATTTGTTACATGAGGAATAACTTGTACTGTTTTTCCTAAATAATCTCCTCTTCTTTCTTTTTCGATTACTTCTTGATAGATTTTTCCCATTGTAACACTGCAATTTCTATTTAAACTTTCATCTGTAAATCTTTCATAATGGCCTAAATCTAAATCTGTTTCCGCTCCATCATCTGTTACAAATACTTCTCCATGTTCATATGGATTCATTGTTCCAGGATCCACATTAATATATGGATCAAATTTTTGATTTATTACTTTGTATCCTCTGTTTTTTAGTAATCTTCCTATAGATGCTGCTGTTATTCCTTTTCCTAATCCAGATACTACTCCTCCTGTTACAAAAATATACTTCATTTTTATCCTCCTATAAAAACAAAAAATAGATTAAAATCAAAACCGGAAAATTGGGTTTTTTTTTAATCTATTTTTGTTTCTTTTTTTACTATGTATCTATTGTATCATGAAAGATATAAATGTCAAGGGGCAATTACATTGATTTGGTCTATGTGGTAGAAGGTAGTATTGTTAGTGTTCCAGGTATATAGGTAATACAATAATTTCCTGCCATCGCAGGCCCGTAAACAAAAATTGTATATTCTCCCGCATCTTCTCCTCTACCTCTTTCAAAATAGAAATCTACTAGGTCGTCAAATTTATCATTTCCTTTTAATCCCGTTATCTGCATAGTAAACCATGGATCTTGTTCTCCGACTTTTTTCGTATAACTATCAGCAGTTACAGTTAACAGTGCTGGTGTTATTGAATATATTCTTGTTTCTTCTCCCCCATAATCGCCAATTCCTGTAATTGTTACTTCTATCTCACCACCTACATTAATAAAATCTTCTGTATCATATTTTATTATGTAGTCTCTACCTTCTTGTAATATTTTGCCTGTTTTGCTATCTTTTACTACTGGTTCCCACTTATGTTCTGTTGCGTCATATATATAATTTTCTGGGTCATCTACTGTGAAACTTTTTGGAATTACTACTTCTACTTCTGGTAACTTTTCTCCTTTTGGTATTACTGGTTTTGGTGTTCCTGTTATTTCTCCTATTTTATTTATTATTACTTCATTTGCTTCTATATCTCCTTGGGTCACTGTGTATGTATATTCTATTGTTGCTGTTCCATTTGGTTCTAATGAGTCTATAATAAATTCTCCATTCTTGTAACTTACCCCTTTACTCATACTAGAAACTTTTATTTCTTCATCTCCTGGGACATATGTTCCACTTCCTGCTGTTAATGTATCTGGTATATGAATATTTTTCATTGTTACCTTGCCTGTATTTTTTACTGTTATTGTCCATTCTATTTCTTCATCTTCTACATAATATTGTCCATTGTCTGGTGGTGATGTTACTTCTTTTGTTATTTCAAAATTTGAATTGTCATTTTCTATTACATTCTCTATTCCATCCACTAATATTCCTAATTCTCTATTTTTACTTGCATCTTCTCCATAATACATTACTCTATATGTTTTGCTTTCATCTGTTTCTGCTAGCTTGATTGTTTCTTCTGTTGTTGCTACCTTTGTTATGCTTCCTGTCTCTGGTGCTACTTCTTCTAGTTTATATACATCCGTATCCCCTTCTCCATTTCCTAATGCTAACCTTCCTCCTGTTAGTGCTACTGTGTTTATTTTGTATCCCCCATTACTGGTTTGTCCTGTTTCTATTATTTCTTTTCCTTGTAAATATGATATTAAATCTGTCTTTTCACCTGCTACTTTTCCTGTCCAATAGTTTGAATATTCTATTTCCATTCTTTCCCACACTGTCGCATGTGTATGTTCTACCTCTGCTTTTTCTGCACTTGAGATTAACCCATTTTCTCCAAATACTGCATTAATACTTACTACTGCTAAAATAATCAATACCACTATTGTTACTACTAATGCTATTAGCGTTATTCCTTTAGGCTGTTTTATCCTTTTTCTTTCTCCTGTTTTCTTTTTCATCAGTTTTCCTTCTTTCTTCCTTTACATTTTTAGTTTTTTATTCGCGCAGAAATGACAGGCTACCAAAAATAGTCTGTCATTGAATATACTAAATAAAAGGCTTTATCGTCCCTTCTTATTTCTATAAAGTTACTTGTGTGTGTGTGTGTGTGTGTGTACAGCCTCAAGGTTTCTAGCGTTTATCATTTTTTCTCCTCTTTTGTTTTTTTCTTACTATATCATATTTTTTTTTGCTTTTCAACACATATTTTTATTCTCACATATTTATTTGTTACTTTATGCTCCAGGTGGTATTATTGTTAATGTTCCAGTTTCACAAGTAATATTGTAATTTCCAAATTGACCATGATTATCCTCTAAATAAGGTGCACTAAAAGTAATTGAATATGTACCCGGTGTTTCGCCTAAGTCTCTTGCAATTTTAATACCCATGTCACTTAGGGTGAGTTGATCATTTCCTTTTAATCCATATATCTTTGCAGTGAATATTGGATCTGGGTTTCCTTGTATTTTGGTAAAATTATCAGCAATTATAACTATATCTGCTGGTTTTATTGCATATAACCTTGTTTCTTCTCCCCCATAATCGCCAATTCCTGTAATTGTTACCTCTATACGCTCATTTGTGTTAATAAAATCATTTGTATTATAATCTATTATGTAGTCTCTATCTTCTTGTAATATTTTGCCTGTTTTGCTATCTTTTACTACTGGTTCCCACTTATGTTCTGTTGCGTCATACTCATAATCTTCTGGGTCATCTACTATGAAACTTTTTGGAACTACTACTTCTGGTAACTTCTCTCCTTTTGGTATTACTGGTTTTGGAGTTCCTGTTATTTCTCCTATTTTATTTATTATTACTTCATTTGCTTCTACATCTCCTTGGGTCACTGTGTATGTATATTCTATTGTTGCTGTTCCATTTGGTTCTAATGAGTCTATAATAAATTCTCCATTCTTGTAACTTACCCCTTTACTCATACTAGAAACTTTTATTTCTTCATCTCCTGGGACATATGTTCCACTTCCTGCTGTTAATGTATCTGGTATATGAATATTTTTCATTGTTACCTTGCCTGTATTTTTTACTGTTATTGTCCATTCTATTTCTTCATCTTCTACATAATATTGTCCATTGTCTGGTGGTGATGTTACTTCTTTTGTTATTTCAAAATTTGAATTGTCATTTTCTATTACATTCTCTATTCCATCCACTAATATTCCTAATTCTCTATTTTTACTTGCATCTTCTCCATAATACATTACTCTATATGTTTTGCTTTCATCTGTTTCTGCTAGCTTGATTGTTTCTTCTGTTGTTGCTACCTTTGTTATGCTTCCTGTCTCTGGTGTTACTTCTTCTAATTTATATACATCCGTATCCCCTTCTCCATTTCCTAATGCTAGCCTTGCTCCTGTTAATGCTACTGTGTTTATTTTGTATCCCCCATTACTGGTTTGTCCTGTCCCTATTATTTCTTTTCCTTTTAAATATGATATTAAATCTGTCTTTTCACCTGCTACTTTTCCTGTCCAATAGTTTGAATATTCTATCTCCATTCTTTCCCACACTGTCGCATGTGTATGTTCTACCTCTGCTTTTTCTGCACTCGAGATTAATCCATTCTCTCCAAATACTGTATTGATACTTACTACTGCTAAAATAATCAAAACTACTATTGTTACTACTAATGCTATTAGTGTTATTCCTTTAGGCTGTTTTAGCATCTCTTTTATCTTTTCTGTTTCCCTTTTCATCTTTTTCCCTTCTTGTATAATATATTTAGGTTTTTCAAATTGGATTTACCTATAAACCTATTTAAGCCTTTACCTTTGAGTCTATCTCTTTAAGTCTGTCCCTTAAGTGACAAAAGTGTCACTTAAAAGAACGTCCCCAAAGTGACAAAATGACGCAAAAATGACAGGCTACCAAAAATAGTCTGTCATTGAATATACTAAATAAAAGGCTTTATCGTCCCTTCTTATTTCTATAAAGTTACTTGTGTGTGTGTGTGTGTGTGTGTACAGCCTCAAGGTTTTTAGCGTTTATCATTTTTTCTTTTCAACTTCTTTTATAAAATACTAAAATATCATTTTAAAGTCTGTCCCTGAAGTGACAAAACTGTCACTTATAAGAACGTCCCTAAAGTGACAAAGTTGCTATGGTTTCGGAGTAATTTTTGCTGTTTATGATGCTTGTGCCTGCTACTATAATGTCACAGCCTGCTTGCTTTATTTCTGCTACGTTTTCTTTGTTTATTCCTCCGTCTGCTTCTATGTCTACTTCTAAGTCATTTTGGTAAATATATTCTTTTAGTTTTCTTATTTTTTCTATTGTTTCTGGTATTAGTTCTTGTCCTCCCTCTCCTGGTTCTACTGTCATAATAAGTACTACATGAATATATGGTAGAATTTTTAATATTTCTTCTACTTTTGTGTTTGGTTTAATACTTATTCCTACTCTAATATTTTTTTCTTTAATTTGTTGAATCCATTTTTTTAATTCATCTTCATTCTTTGTTGCTTCATAATGAAATGTGATTATATTTGGTTTATAAATTGCATATTCTTCTATAAAATTTGGTACATCTTCTACCATGAGATGTACATCTAGTGGTAGGTTTGTAATGTTGCTTAAATAGTCACAGTATTCTAGCATTAATTCATTTGTATTTTTATTTACAAATTTTCCGTCCATAACATCTATATGAAAATAGTCTGTTTTGGCTGTTTCTATGTCATAGAATGTTTGTATTGCTTCTTCTTTTTTTACTGACAAAATTGATGTTGATATTTCTACCATCTTTTTTCCTCCTTTTGTTTCATTTCTTGATAAATCTTGCAATACCTTTCATATCTTTCTTTTGAAATATTTCCCGCTTCTATTGCTTGCTTTATACCACATTTTTCTTCTTTTATATGGCTACATCCTATAAATTGGCATTTTTCAATATATGGTACAAATTCTATAAAGTAATGGCATAAGTCTATTGCTTGTATTTCTTCTAATGCAAATGTTGAAAATCCTGGGGTATCTGCTATATATGAGTCTTGGTCTAAACTATATAGTCTTACTTGTGTGGTGGTGTTTTTTCCTCTCTTATTTTTTTGACTAATTAGGCCTTCTTCTGTAATGTCTGTTTCAAAAATTCCATTAATTAGAGTTGATTTTCCTACTCCTGAATTTCCTGAGAATGCTGTAATTTGATGCTGTAATAGTTCTTTTAATTTTTCTATTTGTATTTTTTGTTTTGCATTTGTTTTTATAACTGTATATCCTATTTTTTGATATATATCTTCTATTGCTTGGATTTCTTCTTCTTTACTTAAGTCTATTTTATTTAAACAAATTATTGGTTTTATGTTCATGTATTCTGCATAGGCTAATTGCTTATCTAAAAGTTCTAAGTCTGGTTTTGGAAGTTTCATAGATACAACAAATATCATTTGTGTTAAGTTTGCCATTTTAGGTCTTTTTATATAATTTGTTCTTTCTTTTATTTTGATAATAACTCCATCTTTTTTTGACTCATCTATAATATCTATTTCTACTCTATCCCCTGCAACTGGTGTTATCTCATCATTTTTAAATTTTCCTCTAGCATTACAATTATATATTTCTCCGTTTTCTGTTTTTACATGATATAAATTTGATATATTACTAATTACAATTCCTTCTAGCAATTTTTTCTCTCCTACTCTTTTATTCTTTTATACTATATCATATATTTTCAAAAAATAAAATAGCTAAATGACTTCATTTTTATAGTGTCATCTAGCTATTTATTATTAATCTATATTTAATATTGGTTTTTCAGAATTTAGGTTTAATGGTTTTTCTGCTTTTCTTACACCATCTATAAATACTTTAATTGTAATTGTTCCTTTTCCTGATACTGGGATACTAATGTTTTCTGTGTCTTTTCTATGTGTTTGACTATATACTGTATCTTCTGAACCTTCTGAAATAACTCTAATTTCTACTTCTACATCTGGATTTATTTCATTTCCTTCTTCGTCTGTTTCAATTATTCCACCAGTTAATGATTTTAAGTTTACATTTACTGTTCCTTCTTTAATTTGTGCTATTTTATTTACTGTTAGAATAACTTCACTTCCATCATCTACCATAACTCCTGTATCGATGCTTTGTTTTAATACAACACCATCATCTTTTGTTGTATTTTCTTCATATACTACAGTTACATCAAAGCCTAATTTGCTTAATTTACTTTTTGCATCTGCTTCTTTTTCTCCAATTACATATTCCATTGCTATTTGCTTGATTCCTGTGCTAACATATATTTTTACTTTTTCTTCTGCATCTATTTCTTTGTCTGCTTCTGGCTCTTGTGCAATAACATATCCAGCTTGTATGTCTTCATCTGTTTGTTTAATAACTTCTACTTTTAGTTCATTTTCTTTTAATAAGCTTTCAGCTTCTTCTTGTGTTAGTCCTTTTACTTTTGGAACCTTTTTAATATTTTTTCCTTTACTTACTACAATTTGTACTGTAAATCCTTCTTTTACTGTATAACCGTCCATATATACAGGATCTTGTGACATAACTAGGTCTTTTTCTTTATCTTTGCTAAATTCTTCTTTTATTTCTAGAACTACTCCTGATTCTTCTGCTAATTTTTCTGCGTCTGCTTTTTTCATATTCACAAAATTTGGAATCTGTACATCTTTGTTTCTACTTATTGTTCTACTGTTTGTAAATCCTGATGTAATAAAATATGCTAATAATGGAATAATTGCTATTAATGCAATTATAATTGCTATTTTTACTCCTGGGTGTTCTTTAAAAAAGCTTTTCCCTTTTTTCTTTTTTGGCTTTTCTTCTTCTTTTTTGTCTTCTTCATGTCCTGTTTTTATTTCTTCGTTTTCCAATGTTGGTATTACTTGTGTATATGCATTTTCATTTGATGCCATTCTCACAAAATTTCCTTCTGGGTTTTTTAATGCCATACTAAAATCTTTTAACATTTCTGTTGCTGATTGATATCTCAAATTAACATCTTTTTCCATTGCTTTTAAAATAATTTTATTTACTGCATATGGAATTGATGGATTTAATTTTATTGGTTCTACTGGTTTTTCTTGCATATGTTTTAATGCAATAGATACTGGTGTATCTGCATCAAACGGTACTCTTCCTGTTAGCATTTCATAAAGTACAACACCTAGTGAGTATAAATCCGATTTTGCATCTGTAAATCCACCTCTAGCATGTTCTGGAGAGAAATAGTGTACTGATCCTATTGTAGTTCCAAATGCTGTAATAGTTGAATTTGAAACTGCTTTTGCAATTCCAAAGTCTGTTACTTTTGCTATTCCATCTTCAGTTATAATAATATTATGTGGTTTTATATCTCTATGAATAATATTGTTTTTATGGGCTGTTTCTAATGCTGATGCTATTTGTATTGCTATATTTAGTGACCATTTCCATGGAAGTACTCCATCTTCATCTATAATTTCTTTTAATGTTTTTCCTTGTATTAATTCCATTACTATATAATATATATTTTCTTCAGTTCCTACATCATATATAGATACAATATTTGGATGTGTTAGACTTGCTGCTGCTTGTGCTTCTATGTTAAATCTTTTGATGAATTCATCATCTGTCGTAAATTCGTCTCTTAGAATTTTAATGGCTACAAATCTTTTTAATACCATATCTTTTGCTTTATAAACAGTTGCCATTCCACCATTGCCAATTTTATTGATTACTTCATATCTATTACCTATTATTTTACCTTCTAAATCCATAAAATCTTTCTCTCCCCTACATTATAATTACGACTGTAATATTATCATATCCTCCCGCTTCATTTGCTGTTTCAATTAATATATCTGGTGCTTTTTCTGGCTTACTTGTTACTATTTCAAATATTTCATTTTCTTTTACCATGTTTGTTAAACCATCAGAGCACATAATAAATATGTCTCCTGGTTCAAAATTTCTCGCTCTCAAGTCTGGTTCAATATATACCGTACAGCCTAACGCTTTTGTAAGCATGTTCTTTTTTGGATGAGTTTTTGCCTCTTCCCTAGTTATTTTTCCGTCTTCTACTAATTGTTGAACATAGCTATGATCTTTAGTTAGTTTTCTCATAATTCCTTTTCGAATTCTATATACTCTGCTATCTCCAATGTGCCCCATATATGCTTTATTATTATATATTAAGCAAACCTCTAAAGTAGTACCCATTCCTTCTAAATCTTTTTGTTCTTTTGACTTTTCATATACTACCATATTAGCATATTGTATGGCATTTTTTATTAATTCTATTATTTCATTTTTTTGTTTTTCGATTTTGTCAAAGTTGTCTTGGATATATTTTTTTGTTGCTTCTGTTGCTAGTTTACTTGCAATTTCTCCTCCTTTATATCCACCCATTCCATCTGCTAATATACACAGCTCTACTTTATCTTGTGGAGATGAAATATAATAATAGTCCTGATTAATTTCCCTTGCTTTGCCTATATCTGTTTTAGCAAAAATCATATTATTCCTCCTGATTCTTTAAATTTTTTCTTCTAAGTTGTCCACATGCAGCATCTATATCTGAACCGAGTTCTCGTCTTATTGTTGCAACAATTCCATTTTCATTTAAGTAATCTCTAAACTTTATTATATTTTCATTTGTACTTTTTACGAATTTTCCATTTTCTATTTTATTAATTGGAATTAAATTTACATGACAAAGCATTCCTTTTAACATTTTTACTAGTGCTTTAGCATCTTCTAAATTGTCGTTATTATCTTTAGCTAACGCATATTCAAATGATATTCTTTTATTTGTTTTAGCAATATAATCTTTACAAGCTTGCATTAGTTCACTTAAGTTGTATTTATTATTTACTGGCATCATGCTACTTCTTTTTTCGTCACTTGTTGCATGAAGTGAAATTGAAAGAGTGCATTGTAATTCTTCATTTGCGAAATCGTATATTCTTGGAACTAGTCCACTTGTCGAAATGCTAATATGTCTAGCTCCTATGTTTAGTCCTTTTGGATTGTTCATTATTCGAACTGCTTTCATTACATTATCATAGTTATCAAAAGGTTCTCCTATTCCCATAAATACAATATTTGAGATTTTATCTCCAATGTCTTGCTCTACTGCTAGTATTTGTTCCACAATTTCCCCACTACTTAAGTTTCTTTCAAACTTTATTCCTGTTGAAGCACAAAATTTGCATCCCATCTTGCATCCAATTTGTGAGGAAACACATATTGTTTTTCCATGATGATATTCCATTAATACAGTTTCTATAGCATTTCCATCTAATACATCAAATAAGTATTTTTTTGTTCCATCAGAGGATTCTTGTTTTTTTAAAATTTTGAAATTGCACATTGTATAGTTAGCTTTAAGCTTGTCCCTTAATTCTATAGATAAATTTGTCATATCATCAAATTCTTTTACTTTATCTACATAAAGCCATTTAAAAATTTGCTCTGCTCTATACTTTTTTTCTCCTAATCCAATGATTTCTTCTTTTAATTCTTCTAGGTTAAAATCTTTTATATTTTTCATAATTATCTTTCTTTTTTATATTTATTTACGTTATATCATAACTTTATTGATTTTTCAATAAATTGTCATATAGTTTATGGCAAATTGTTTTAGTGATTTTTTCTGTTGCTCTATTTTTATCTTTTAATGGATTAAATTCTACAATATCAATTGATTTTACTATGTCTTGATGTTTAATAATTTCATCTACTAATTCATAGGCTTCTTTTAAATTAATTCCATTTACTGCAGGAATTGATACTCCTGGTGCTATCTCTGGATCTATTAAATCAATATCATAGCTAATATGAACTCCTTTTGTTCCATTAGAGGCTATTTCAAAGGCTTTTTGAGTTATTTCTGCTGTTCCTTGTCTTTTTATATCTTCAGTTGTAAAAACTGTTATTCCACATTTTTTTATATTTTCTTTTTCTAATGGGTCTAAGTCTCTTGCTCCTACAATGACTGTGTTTTTATAGTTGTAGTAGTTTCCTGTATGAAAATTGCTTAGTTCTTTTGTTTCGTAATGTGTAATTACTGCTAATGGTAAGCCGTGAATGTTTCCCGATATTGTTGTTTCAAGCGAATTATAATCTCCATGTGAATCGAACCATATAACTCCTAGATTTTCATATTCACTAATTGATGCTAAAGCTGAGCCAATTGCAATAGAGTGGTCTCCTCCTATTGTCATTGGTAAATTTCCTTTTCTTATTATTTCTTTTACCTTTTGATATAAACGAGTGTTAAATTCATTTACCCCTTCTATATTTTTTTGTTTATTTTCTGGTTCGAATTGTTTTTGATATTGTTTTGCTTTTATTGTTTCTATATTTTTTGTGCCCATATCCTTTGTAATTATTTCTGGGCCTAAGTCCGCTCCATATACATGTACTCCTAAATCGCAACATGCATTGATGATTGTTATGTCTTTCATGTTTCTCCTTCCTTGTTATTACATTTTGCCATTATATCATATTATTTGCTTTCTGGCTTAAATTTTTTATGAAATTCTTTTAATCTTGCTTCATACGCTGTCATTACTTCTTTTTCTAATGCTAATGTAGGATTTTCTATTCCCATCATTTGCATTAGTTTTTTTGTAAATAATGGATTTAAAATTAGAATTGGTCCTATTACATAAGTTGCAATAAAATGATTTTTTTTGATTCCTTCTTTGTTTGTATTTTCATTCATTCCCATTCCTAATTCTAATTCCATAAGGCTATTTTCTTCTACATCTCCATAGGCTTGTGTAAATTGGCTTTTAAAGCCTACAATTTCAATATCTTCATATTTTCCTATAATATTGCTATTTCTTCGATTCATCATGTTTCTTTTTGCACGTATATGAAAGATTTCCAAACCTTCTATTTGACTTCCGTCTTCATTTTTTATACTATCTCCTAATACTTCTATTGCATTACCTGTAAATAAAAATGTTGTTCCATTTTCAATTAGTTCTTCTATTTTTTCTTTATATGGTTTTAACTTTTGAATAATTATCTCTTGTCCTCTTTCTGAAGAAGGTCCTAAATAAATTAAATCTATTTTTTGCTCAACAAAAGCTGGTTTTTGATTTATTTCTGTTTCAATAATTTCTGCATCTGGGATACATTTGTGCAAATATGTAATGTTGCTATTATCTCCAAATAGATTTCCGAAATTCTGGATATAAAACTTCTATTTTCATTTTGTTTCTTTCTCCTTTATCATTTCTTTAAGCTTATTTTTTATTCGTTCTGTTTCTTCAATAGAATATAAATCATGTAAAATAACTACTTTGTCAATTCCTTCTAAATTAGCTTTTGCAGTTGCTTCTACTTCATTTTTTTCATAGGCAATCTTTTCTTCTGGAACCCCTGCCATTCTTATTCTAACAATAGTATCTAGGTATCTAGGTCCTGCTATAATTACTTGTTTTATTGTATCATCATTTAAGAATTCAAAGTCTGTATCATACTGCCATGCAATATTTTCAGTTCCTTTTGCATCTTCATGCAAATCATCAACAAGAACAATTGCTATCTTGTTTCCATCAGTAGTTTTTGCATATTCAAATGCTCTTGAACAAGCAATAGGATTCATTCCTTTGGCTAAATGTGTTACAATTTTTATTCCTTCATATTCTTCTTCACTATATCTCGTTTCTACAATTTTTAATTTTTTTAATCCATTATTAATTTGTTCTTGAGTTAATCCTATTTGTTTTAATAATACAATTACTGCAAGCATATTGTACATATTAATAATGTTTGTATTTGGTATATCATATTCTTCCTGTGTTTCATCTTTTTGTAATATTGTCATTTTCTTTTTATCTATATCAATCTTATTAGCTATGTAATCTGCCTTTGGCGTTCCAAAATCACAATTTGGACAATGGGCTTTTCCAATATGATGATACCTATAATATTCATATTCTAATTTAGTATTGCATTTTGGACATACTATAATATCTCTTACAATGTTATTACATTTTTCTGTATCTGTTTCTAATTTATCAATACTAAAATATATTTTTTCATTATCTGGAGCGATATTAGAACAAATTAAATCATCTGCATTTACAATTAATTTTGTTTGTTTTGGAATATATTTTGTGAGTACTCCTGCAATAAATTCTGTATGAGCATTTCTCATTAGAGAATCACGGAACAAATTTGTACAGATAAGATATGTTGGTGTTAAATATGGAAATACTTTGCTAACGCTTCTTTCATCTATTTCTAGCACAGCTATATCTTTTTTTGCTTTTCCTGTTAAATTAACTCCTGAAATTAGTGTAGTAGCAATTCCAGAGTCTATATTAGAGCCATATTTGTTATCTATAAATTTATAATTATTTTCTCTTAAAGTGTCTTCAATCATATTACATACTGTTGTTTTTCCATTTGTTCCTGTAACTCCTATGATTGTTTTTGATTTTCCTATCATTTCAATAAAATTTGGACATATACTTAAAGCAAATTTCCCTGGAAAATATGTTGCGTTTCTTCCTAATAGCTTTAATATAATGCTTCCTGCTTTTGCTCCCCATAATGCTATATAGAATTTTAGTGTTTTTTTACTCATTCTCTTTTTTATCTCCCCTTGTTTATTTTTCCTTTTTATTTTATCTTTATTTTTCTGATTTATCAAGTATTCTGTGCAAAAAGTGGAGCAAAAAAAGCAAAAAAGATAGTATATCTAATTATTTTGTATACTATCTTCTTCTTAATTATGGTTTTAGTGTTTCATATAATACTTTTTCAATACTAGCAATTCTTTTTTCAAATACTTGATTTGTCATATCTTGAATTTCTGTAAATTCAATAATTCTAGATAACTTCTTCATGTTTACTTTGTGTTTTTCTTCTATTATTTTTTTCTGATTAATTTGTTCGTTTTTTATTTCATTTAATATTTCATTTATTTCTGTTAATAATTGTTCGAATTCTTTTTGTGTATTCGACATATTATCACCCCTCTTAAATAAATGTTGTATGCATTGTATCATCTTTTGTATTATAAATCAATATTTTTACGAATTTTTGTTTTGCCTAAATAATTTTTCCTCCACCTATAACTATATCATCTTCTGTATAAAATACAACTGATTGCCCTGGTGTAATTGCTCTTTGTGGTTTTTCAAATTCTACTTTTATTGTTTTATTTTCTATTGGATATATTGTTGCTTTTGCTGGTTCTGCTCGATATCTTACTTTTGCCATTACTTCTTTTGGCTTTGATAAGTCTATGTCTAATAAGAAGTTTAATTCATTTGCATAAAGTGTATTTTGATATAATTCTTTTTCTGTTCCTACAATTACCTCATTATTTTTGCTATCTAATTTTAATACATATAATGGTTCTTTATAAGCAATTCCTAGTCCTTTTCTTTGTCCTACAGTATAATGAATTAGACCTTTATGTTTTCCTAAAATTGTTCCATCTGTTAGACAGATTTTTCCTTCTTTAGGTGGTTCTTTTATTCTTTTTTCTAAGAAATGAATATAGTTATTGTCTGGTATAAAGCATACTTCTTGGCTGTCTGGTTTATTTGCTACTGCTAGTCCATTTTCTTCTGCTATTTTGCGAATTTCTGCTTTGTCTTTGAAATTTTCTAATGGAAAAATTAGTTTTGGTAATATTTCTTTTGGTACGCGATATAAAAAGTAAGTTTGATCTTTTTTAGTAGCTTGTGATTTTTTTAATACATATTGTTCATACTTTTTAGAATATTCTACTTTTGCATAGTGTCCTGTTGAAATGTAATCACATTTTAGTTCTAATGCTTTTTGATAAAAAGTTCCGAAATTTTAAATATTGATTACATTCAATACATGGATTTGGTGTTTTAGCACATGCATAACATTTTGTAAAATCTTGTACTACTTTTTCTTCAAATTCTTTTTGGCAATCTAGTGTGTAGTGTGGTATTCCAATCTTGTCACATACCCTTTTTGCATCATAAGTTGCTGAAAAGGAACAACATCCTCCTTCAACTTCTGGGTTTTCTTTATCTTCCCATAGTTTCATTGTTGCTCCTATTACTTCATATCCTGATTGTTTTAGTAGGAGAGCTGATACAGAACTATCAACTCCCCCACTCATTCCTATTAAAACTCTTTTATTTGCTTGTTTTGCTTCCATTTATTTTTCTTCTTTTCTTACTTGAATATGAACATCTTTTAATTGTTCCTCTGTTACTGTGTTTGGTGCTCTCATAAGCAAATCTCTTGCTTTTTTGTTTTTTGGAAATGCAATAACTTCCCTAATATTTTGTGAATCTGCTATTAACATTACCATTCTGTCTAATCCTGGTGCTGCACCCGCATGTGGTGGTGTTCCATATTGGAAAGCATTGTATAATGCTCCAAATCTATTTTCTACTTCTTCCTCTTTATATCCTGCTATTTCAAATGCTTTTACCATTAATTCTGGGTCGTGATTTCTTACTGCTCCTGATGCCATTTCATAACCATTACATACTAAGTCATATTGATATGCAACAATGTCTAATGGATCTTTTGTATTTAATGCTTCCATTCCGCCTTGTGGCATTGAGAATGGATTATGATTAAAATCTATTTTTCCTTCATCAGATAATTCATACATTGGAAAATCAACTATGAAACAGAATTTATATATGTTCTTTTCAATTAAATCTAATCTTTTTCCTAATTCAATTCTAATCTGGCCTGCTATTTTTTGTACTGTTTCTAATTTATCATCTGCCATAAAGAACACTGCAGAATTTTGCTCCATATTGTAATTTTCTTGTAATTCTTTTTGCATTTCTTCTGTTATAAATTTTGCAATGCCTCCTGATATTGCTTTTTCTTTATCAAATTTTATCCATGCTAGTCCATTTGCTCCTACTTCTTCTTTTGCAAAATCTGTCATGCTGTCAAAGAATTTTCTTCCTTGTTCTGCTCCTTCTGGTACAATAATTGCTTTTACTATTTTTCCTTTAAAAGCATTAAATTCACTATTTACAAATATCTTACTAACATCTTGAATGATTAATGGATTTCTTAAATCAGGCTTGTCTATACCGTATTTTTCCATTGCTTCTTTATATGGAATTCTAATAAATGGACCTTCTTCTACTGTCCAATTTGTATGTTCTTTAAATGTTGCTGGTATTACTTCTTCTATTACCTTAAATACATCTTCTTGTTCTGCAAAGCTCATTTCAAAGTCTAATTGATAAAATTCTCCTGGTGCTCTATCTGCTCTAGGATCTTCATCTCTAAAACATGGAGCAATTTGATAATATTTATCAAATCCAGATACCATTAGCAATTGTTTGAATTGTTGTGGTGCTTGTGGAAGTGCATAAAATTCTCCTGGATGTAATCTACTTGGTACTAAGTAATCTCTTGCTCCTTCTGGTGAAGAGTTTGCAAGAATTGGAGTTTGGATTTCTGCAAATCCTAACTCGTCCATTTTTCTTCTTAAAGTTTTCATAATTTCTGAACGAAGTAAGATATTTTTATGTATCTTATCATTTCTCAAATCTAGGAAACGGTATTCTAATCTTAAGTCTTCTCTAACTTCTCCTGCCTTTTCTGAGTTAATTTCAAATGGTAATACATTTTTGCATTTTCCTAGCACTTTTATTTCTTGTGCTTCAATTTCAATTTCTCCTGTTGGTATTTTTGTATTTTTATTACTTCTTTCTACTACTGTTCCTTTTACACTAATTACACATTCTGTTACTAGTTCTGCTGACTGTTTTTTCATTTCTTCATTATCAGCTATTACTATTTGTGTAATTCCAAATTGATCTCTTAAATCAATAAATTGCATTGCTCCTAAGTTTCTTATTTTTTGTATCCAACCTGCAATTGTAACTGTTTGTCCTATATTTTTTTTATTTAATTCTCCACAATTATGCGTTCTATACATATTTATTTCTCCTTTTATCTTTCTGTCCCTAGTTTTTTCTTATGCCGTATATTTTATCACATTTATTCATAATATACAATTATTTTTCCAATATGATTGTTACTGGTCCATCATTTAATAAACTTACTTTCATATCTGCTCCAAATATTCCTTTTTCTACATGTATATTATTTTTTTCACATTCTTTACAGAAATATTCATATAATGGTTCTGCTACTTCTGGTTTAGCAGCATTAATAAAAGCTGGTCTGTTTCCTTGTGTGCAATCTGCATATAGTGTAAATTGTGATACAATTAGAAGTTCTCCTCCAACATCTTTTAGTGCTAAATTCATTTTTTCGTTTTCGTCTTCAAATACTCGTAAATTACATAGTTTTTTTACTAAATAGTCTGCTTCTTGTTTTGTATCATTATGTGTTACTCCTAATAACACTAGAAAACCTTTTTCAATTTGTCCAACTACCTTTTTTTCCACTTCTACTTTTGCATTTTTTACCCTTTGTACTACTAGTTTCATTTCTTATCACCTTTTACTTTTCTTCTTACATATTCATATATCATAATGCCTGTTGCAACTGAAGCATTTAAGCTTTCTGTTTTTCCTAGCATTGGTATTTTTACTTTTTTGTCTGCTAATTCTTGTATTTCTTTTGATACTCCATTTGCTTCATTTCCTATTACAATAACTTTATTTTTATAATCTATATCATACATGCTATTTTCTGTATCCAAAGAAGTGGTTACGATTTCAAAATGATTTTTTTGTACTTCTTTTAAAGTTTTTGCTAAATCTTCTACTTCTATCATATTGATTCTAAAGATGGCTCCCATTGTAGAACGTACTACTTTTGGGTTATAGCAGTCTGCACTATTTTTAGAAAGGATAATTTGCGATAATCCACTACTGTCTATTGTTCTTAAAATAGTTCCTAAATTACCTGGATCTTGAATGTCATCTAATGCAATGATAATATCTTCTTGATAATTAATTGTATTTTCTTTATTCTTTTTTTCAATTACTGCTAAAATTCCTTGTGGGGTTTTTACATCTGTTAAAATTTGAAATACTTTCTCTGTAACATAAATGCAATCATATGTTGCAATTTTATATTTTAGTTCTTGTGAAAGTGTTCCATCATTAATGCATTCTTCACACACAATAATTTGTTTTATTTTTGCATTTTCTTCTATTGCTTCTTCTACTAGCTTTATTCCTTCTACAATAAAGCTATTTTCTAAATCTCGATACTTCTTTTCTTTTAGCTTTTTAATATTTTTTATAATTTCATTATCTTTACTTGAAATGACTTGCACTTTTTCATTTCCTTTCTCTTTACTTTTCTTTTTTATATGATATAATATAAATATATAAAAGATGAGATACCACTTTGAAATTGTGGTTGCCATCGGATTTTTGGTTTTTATTCCACATCTCAATGGCGGTAGAGGTGTGGAATACTTTATTTACTTAATGTTTCACATTCATATATTTATACTATTTAAAAATTCTTTAGTTTCTTTTATTAGTTGTTCATCTGTTTCGTGTTTTATTCTCAATGTGATATATGGTTCTATTCCAGATGAAAATTTAATTTTAAGTTCATATTTTTTTATAAGTTTATCTATAATTTCTGGATTATATTTTCCTTTGTCTAAATAAAAAACGATTGATTCCATTTTTTCTGTTATTTTTGTGACATTCGCTTTTTTAGCTAATTCTTTAATTCTTGCAATTTCTATTAAGTTTTCTAACTCCTTTGGCATTACTCCATAACGGTCTATAACTTCGTCTATAACATTTTGGATATCTTCTTCTGTTCTACATAATGCTATATTTTGATAAACCTCTATTTTCTGGCTATTTCCATCAATATATTCGTCTGGAATATAGCTTGAAATATTAATATCTATTTGCACTTCTTTTTCTTCTTCTACTTCTATTCCTTTTGTTTCTTTTACAACTTCGTCTAGTAGTTTACAATATGTGTCATATCCCACTTGCTCCATATGTCCATGTTGCATTTCTCCTAGTAAACTTCCTGCTCCTCTAATTTCTAGGTCTCTCATGGCTATTTTAAATCCTGAACCAAATTCTGTAAATTCTTTAATTGCTTTTAATCTTTTGTCTGCTATTTCTGTTAATAACTTATCTCTTTTATACATAATGAAGGCATAAGCTTGCTTATCACTTCTTCCTACTCTTCCTCTAATCTGATATAGTTGTGCTAGTCCTAATCTATCTGCATTTTCTACAATAATTGTGTTTGCATTTGGAATATCTATTCCAGATTCTAGAATTGTTGTACATACTAATACATTGATTTCTTTATTTACAAACTCTTCCATAATTGCTTCTAGTTGTCTTCCACTCATCTTTCCATGTGCATATTCTACTTTGGCTTCTGGTACTAGCTCTTGTATATGCATTGCTTTTCTTTCAATACCTTCTACATTATTGTATAAATAAAATATCTGGCCACCTCTTTCAATTTCTCTTGTAATTGCTTCTCTTACCATTTCTTCATCATATTCTACTACATATGTTTGTACTGGTCTTCTATTATGAGGTGGTTCGTAAATAACTGACATATCTCTTACTCCGACAATTGACATATGCAATGTTCTTGGTATTGGCGTTGCTGTCATTGTTAATACATCTACACTATTTTTTAATTGCTTTATTTTTTCTTTATCTTTTACACCAAAACGATGCTCTTCATCTATAATTAACAATCCTAAGTCTTTAAACTGAACATCTTTGCTTAATATTCTATGTGTTCCAATAACAACATCTACTTCTCCTAATTTTAGCTTTTTTACTGTTTCTTCTTGTTCTTTTTTAGTTCTAAAACGATTAAGTAGTTCTACTTTTATAGCGAAGTCTGACATTCGTCTTTTAAATTCTTCATATTGCTGATTCGCAAGTACTGTTGTTGGTACTAGGTATGCTACTTGTTTTTGATCCATTACTGCTTTAAAAGCCGCACGAATTGCCACTTCTGTTTTACCATAGCCTACATCTCCACATAGTAGTCTGTCCATTGGTTTTGGCTGTTCCATATCTTTTTTTACTTCTTCAATACATCTTAATTGATCATCTGTTTCTTGATATGGAAAGTTTTCTTCAAATTGTTTTTGCCAGTCTGTATCTTTTGAAAAGGCAAAGCCTTTAATTTGTTGTCTCTTAGCATATAACTCTATTAAATCTTTTGCAATTAGTCTTAAATTATTTTTTACTTTTGCTTTTGTGTTTTCCCACTCTTTACTTCCTAGACGATTTAGTTTTGGAGAACTTTCTTCTCCTCCTCCAATGTATTTTCTAACATTGTCTAAGCTATTTGTAGGAACATAAAGCATGTCATCATTTTTGTATTTTATTTTTATATAATCTTTAGTTACATTATCTGTAGTAATTGTGTTTACTCCTATAAATTGTCCTATTCCATGTGATCTATGAACAACATAGTCTCCTTGTTTTAAATCTGCAAATACTATTTTTTCTGCTTGTTTAAATGCATTGCTTGCTTTTTTCTTTTTTATTTCTTGTTCAAATGCATCTGCTAAAGTAACAACAATTAATTTTAAATCATAGCTTTCAAAGCCTACAGATGTTGCACTTTGTAGACTATTTTTATTATGATATATTAAGCAAGATGTATTTCTTTTTGTATTTTCTTCTTTTATTATAGTATAGTCAATTTCTTTTTCTTTTAATAATTGACTAACCTTTTCCACATTTTTTTCATTTCCTGGTAATAATATTATTTCTTTCTTTTCTTTTAACCATTTTTTGATGTCTGTTGTTAATAAATCTAATTCACTTTTATAAATGTTTATTTCTCTTGTTTGAAATTCATATTTATTTTTATTGCTGTAACTTGCATTTGTATTTAAGTATATTGTTTGATATTTTTCTCCTAAATCTAATTTGTTTTCACTAATGTTTTGAATTGCTTCTGGGATAAATCTTTCTTTTTCTGTTAATGATTTTATTAAGTTATTATTATCGATTACTATATTTTCTCTTCTTTGGCCTATTTTATTCATTTCATCTATAAAGACAATACTGTCTTTTGTTAGATATTGGATTAACGTTTCTTGTTTTTGATAAAATTCATTAAAGTATTTATCAATTTTACTAATATAGTCTCCGTTTTTGATTTGTTCAATATCTGTTTTTATGTTGCGTTTTTGTTCTTCTGGCAAATTTTCATCTTCTAAATATTTTTGCTCTATACGATTACAAATTTCTTCTATATCATGTTCATAAAGAGGAATAATTCCTTCTTCTAGGTTTTCGTCTAATATACTTTCGTCTGTTTCTATTGTTTTTTCAATAATATATTCGTGGGCAGGGTAAATAGTTATGCTATCTAACATTTCATTTGATCTTTGTGAGGCTATTTGAAATGTTCTAATTGAGTCTACTTCATCTCCCCAAAATTCAATTCTAACACCTTGCTTGTCAGATAATCCTATATCTACAATCCCACCTCTTATGCTGAATTGTCCTTGTGCTTCTACCAGTTCATTTCTTTCATATCCTAATTGTATTAAAATGTTTTTAAGTGTTTTTAAATCTTGTTTTTGAGATTGTGCATTATTTGGTGTTTCATATCCTTTTCCTACTTGAAATTCCACAATGTTTTTGTATAAGATTTCTTTAGCTGGCATCGTTTGTAATAATGCTTCTATTGTTGTGACAATAATGTTAGCTTTTTTCTGTACAATTTTATTTAAAGTTTTAATTCTTTCAAATGGTAAATCTTTGCTTTGAGAAACATAATCATAAGATGATATTTCCTTCTTTGGAAAATATACTATTTGCATTTCTTTCTCATCTGATAAAAAGTATTCTAAATCTTTTTGCATTTTTTTTGCTTGCATTTCGTTATATGTAATGATTAAAATTGTATTTTTTTTGTTAGCTACGGTTCCTGCTATAACATAACTCTTTGCCACGTCAGTTAAACCCGATAGATTTATCGGGTTTTGTTTGTTTTTTATGTCTTCTAAGTATTGTTTGAATTTTTCGTTTTCTTGTATTTTTTTTATAAAAAAATTCATTGTTTTATTTGCCTTTCAGCTAATTTATATGTTTTATATTATATAACATTTTTCTTTTTTATGCAATTTATTTTGTATGGTTTATTTATACACAAGAAAAGTGAACTTCGTTCACACTGGCACTAATTTCAGTTAGTGCCTTTTATTTTTATTCTTTATATTATAT
>CANRMM010000043.1 GCA_947631745.1 uncultured Clostridia bacterium | reverse complement strand
AAATCCTTAATTTATTGGACTTTTCTCTTAGACTATTAAATTCTGTCAAAAGTGGAATTTACTTTTGTATCTAACCTCTTTTTGGGCATTATAAATAAAATGTATATTTTATACATAGATTAGATTTTATATGTACTTTTCTATATGTTTTAACATAATTTGGATATCTTGTTTAGAATTTAATATTTTTATGATATGAATTAAATTTGAATCATAATTAATTTGATAAATAATTAAATAATTTCGATAAACTAGTTTTCGAATATTATGCTGTTTCAGGACTAGAGTTCCCAGTTCTGGGAAAATGGACAGCATGTGCGTATAGTCTAATAGTCTTGTTATGAATTTTTGTGCTATTACATATGAATCTTGGGAGATATAAGAATATATTTCATCTATATTACATTTTACCTCCTCTGTATATTCTAATATTATCATCTATTTTTCTACTCCATATATTTTTTTCATTTCATCAATAGTATAGACTCTTCCTTCTTGGATATCTCTTAACCCTCTTTTTATAGAGTCTAATAGTTCTTGTTCTTCTTCTGTTAGTTCTGGTATTCTTTCAAATGTAATTTCTTCTTTTATCATTTTTTCACCCCTTTGTTTTGTAAAAATTTAATGCTCATTTTTTTCTATTCTTTCCCTTTCTAATTGTTCCATTAATTTTCTTCTCACTTCTTCTATTGGTATGCCTCTTCCTTCTCGAATATCTCTTAGACCTCTTTTAATAGAATCTAATAATTCTTGTTCTTCTTCTGTTAGTTCTGGTATTCTTTCAAATGTAATCTCTTCTTTTATCATTTTTTCACCTCTTTGTTTTGCATAAAAAATTAATTTCTACTCTTTTCCCACTCTTTCCAGCTAACGTATCCATATTCCTCAATTCTTCTTTTTACTTCTTCTATTGGCATACCAGCTTTTCCTTCTTGGATATCTCTTAGACCTTTTTTTATAGAGTCTAATAATTCTTGTTCTTCTTCTGTTAATTCTGGTATTTTTTCAAATGTAATTTCTTTTTTCATTATTTTTTACCTCTTTGCTTTGTATTATATCTATTTTTTACATGATTCGTCAAGAAATTTCGTTCGACATTTTTCTACAAAAGTGATATGTATAAAAAAGAAAAGTATATTAAATTGATATACCTTTCTTTATAATCTTATATTATTTTGTATTTAGTTTTCCTGCTTCTACTTCTTTTACTGCTTCATCTAATAAATATTTTCCACCTTTTTTGATTAATACTTGTGGTAAGTCCCATCCTGGACCTCTATTGCTTTCTATAATTAATGGTCCTTTGTCTTTGCTTATGGTTACATCCCATCCAATTAGATTTACTTTGTCATTTACTAGGGCTGCTTCTTTAGTCATGGCTTTTATTTCTTCCCAATATGGTACTTGGTATCCATCAAATTTTACTCCTGATACACTACATTCTGATTCATTTAATTTTTTGTCAATACCATTTCCTACAAATTTTCCGGTTTCCATGTCTATTAGTACACCTTGTCCACCTTGATGGAAATTGTCTGTTATACTTTTTCCGCTTCCTATTCGTGCTGCTGTAAACATTATTCTTGATTCTCCATTTACTGCTACTGTCATTACTCTAATTGTGTTTGTACTGTTAGGACTTAGTTTTCCCCATCTTTCATCTTGTATTATTAGTTCTTCTACAAATTCATTGTTTTCTTTTAACTTTTCATAGAATTCTTTTTTATCTTTTATTTGATCTACACTTAACTTTTCTACATTTCCTCCACCTAGTCCAAAAATTGGCTTTTTTATAAATGTTGGATGCTTTTCTAAAAATTTCTCAAAGTTTTCGTATGTATCTGATGGATCAAAATATTCTCTTTTAGCATATTTTGCAAAATTCTTATGAAAGTTTAATTTGTTTGAGAAGAAGTCAGAATATTCAATACTTGCTAATTTTTTATATACTCTATATTCATCTCCTGTTGATACATATTCTTTTCTTTCTTTATGTTTTTTCTCGTAAAAGCGATAATTTAAGTAATCCTGTAATCCAGATGTATAACGCATAGCACAAACTCCTGCATCCATAAACATGAACCATGCTGGTTTGTGATTTGTTTTTGATATTTCTTTTAAATCGTTATAAAATCTCCCGTAATTTGCCACTCTTGCATAATGTAATATTCCCATACTTTTTTCTCCTTACACTATATTTCTTCTATTTTCACGCGTTCTTCGCCAATTAGTTCTTTTAGCTCTGAAATAATGTCTGGCGTTGTATAAATTCCTCCTGCCATATCTTTCTTATCACCATTGATAATTTGTAATTGAATATTATTCATTTCTCCTGTGAAAAATTTTATTGCTCCTCTTAATTTTTCTTTCATATTGTCATCTAATTCAGTAATGTCCATTCTTAATATTTTTTTCTTTTGCATACCAAATTCTTTAATTTCTCTCGCAACAATTGTTGCTGCTTCATCTTCTCTTATACTTAATCTACCTTCTACTAGTACAATGTTATCTACCATTAAAATATTAGAGCAATTTTGATAACAACTCTCAAATACAATAATTTCACTAGCTCCATATAAATCTTCTATTGTAACAAATGCCATAATTGTATTGTTCTTTGTATATTTTTTCTTTACATTTGTGATAATTCCTGCTAATTTTACATTTTGTCCATCTTTAAATTGCATTACTTTTTGAATTGTATCTGATTCGAGCATTTGTAGTTTTTCTTCATCTTTTTCAATTCCTTCTCCACCTAATTCTCTCATTTGAAGTGAATTGATATTTGTTTGCACTTCTATCTGTTCTCTTAATTTTTCTAATGGATGCCCTGAAATGTATATTCCTAACATTTCTTTTTCCATAGATAATAGTTCTTTTTCTGTAAATTCTGGTACTACTTTATATGTATATTTTAATTCTTTTATTTCCTTATTTTCTTTTTCTGTTCCACCTAAGTCAAACATAGATACTTGTCCATCAAAGCTTTTTTTATTTGTATCTGCAATGCTATCAATAATGCTTTCATAAGATTCTATTAATGTACTTCTGGTTTGTTCAAAACTCTCAAATGCTCCTGCTTTGATTAAACTTTCAATACATTTTTTATTTACAGATGCTTCTTTAATTCTTTCACAAAAATCTCCAAAGTCTTTGTAATCTCCGTTTTTATTTCTTTCATTTACAATTTCATCAACTGCTGACGTTCCTACATTTTTGATACTACCTAAGCCAAAACGTATTTTATTTCCATCTACAGTAAATCTCGTATAGCTTTTATTAATATCTGGTTTTAGTATTTCCACATTTAGTCTTTTACATTCATCTATATAGCCTGGAATTTTATCTAAATTTCCTAAAAAGCTGTTTAGCATTGCTGCCATAAATTCTGCTGGATAATATGTTTTTAAATATGCTGTTTGATACGATAAAACTGCATACGCTGCTGCATGTGATTTATTAAAAGCGTATTTAGCAAATTCAGCCATTTCATCAAATATTTTATTGGCTGATTGTGCATCAATTCCATTTCTTACACAGCCTGGTACAATTATATTTCCTTCTTCATCTACTTGTCCATTAATAAATATTTCTCTTTCTTTTGCCATTACATCTAACTTTTTCTTTCCCATAGCACGTCTTACTAAATCTGCTCTTCCTAATGAATATCCTGCTAAATCTCTTACTATTTGCATTACTTGCTCTTGATATACCATACAACCATAAGTTACATTTAAAATTGGTTTTAAACTAGGATGTGTGTATACTGCATGTTCTGGATCTTTTTTATTAGCTATGTATCTTGGTATTTGATCCATTGGACCTGGACGATAAAGAGAAACACCTGCAATTATGTCTTCTAAGCAATCTGGTTTTAATTCTTTCATGAAGTTTGTCATTCCTTGGCTTTCAAATTGGAATATTCCTACTGAACTTCCTTCTTGCCATTGCTTATATACCTTTGCATCATCCATTTTTTCGTCAAATTTTACTTCTATACCTTGATTTTGTTTTACTAGGTCTTTCGTATCTTGTATAACTGTAAGTGTTCTTAGACCTAAAAAGTCCATTTTTAATAGTCCTAATTCTTCTAGTGTTGTCATAATGAATTGAGTTGATATTGTACCATCTCTAACATAGAGTGGTACATAAGTATCTACAGGCTCTTTTGTAATAACAATTCCACAGGCATGTGTTGAAGCCTGTCTTGGCATTCCTTCCAAAGCCATTGCTATATCTAATAATTTTTTTATTTCTGGATCTGATTCATATAGTTGTTCTAATTCTTTATTTTGCTCCATTGCTTTTTTTATAGTAATATGAATTTCATTTGGTATCATTTTTGCTAGCTTATCTGCTTCTGCATATGGTAAATCTAGTGCCCTTCCAACATCGCGAATTACCATTCTTGCAGACATTGTTCCAAATGTAATAATTTGTGATACATGATCTGCTCCATATTTTCTGCCAACATATTCAATTACTTTGTCTCTTTTTTCATAGCAAAAATCAACATCAAAATCAGGCATACTGATTCTTTCAGGATTTAAAAATCTTTCAAATATGAGGTTATAATGAATAGGGTCTATGTCTGTAATTCCAATACTATATGCTACAATAGAACCTGCACCAGAACCACGTCCTGGTCCTACTGGAATTCCATTTGATTTTGCATAATTAATGTAATCCCATACTATTAAAAAGTAATCTACATATCCCATCTTGTTAATAACACTTAATTCATAATCTTTTCTATCTATAATTTCTTGTGATGGATTTTCTCCATAACGTTTTATAATTCCATCATCTGTTAGTTTTTTCAAATAATCAAAATGTGTGTTATATTCTTTTGGTACATCATAATTTGGTAAAATTGTATGTCCAAATTCAAATTCTACATTGCATTCTTCTGCAATTTTTACTGTATTTTCTACTGCTTCTGGAATATTTTTAAAATACTCTTTCATTTCTTCTGGTGATTTTACATATAACTCATCTGTTTCAAATTTCATTCTATCTTCGTCTGTCATACGTTTTCCTGTTTGAATGCAAAGTAAGACTTCATGATTATATGCATCTTCACGTTTTAGATAATGTGCATCATTTGTTGCTACTAATGGAATATCTAATTTTCTAGATAATTCTACTAATTTTTGATTTACTAATACTTGTTCTTTTAATCCATTATTTTGTACTTCTAAATAATAGTCTTTTCCAAAAATATTTTTATACCATAATGCTATTTTTTCTGCTTCTGCCATATTATTTTTTAGTATAGCTTGATTAACTTCTCCTGCTAAACAAGCACTACAGCAAATTAAATTTTCATGATATTTTTCTAATATTTCCTTGTCAATACGTGGTTTATAGTAAAATCCATCTACATAGCTTAATGATACTAGCTTAGATAGATTACGATATCCATCATTATTTTTTGCCAACAAAATTAAGTGATTATATTTAGAATCTAAATTGGGATCTTTATCTAATCTACTTCTTGGTGCTACATAAACTTCACATCCAATGATTGGTTTAATTCCATTTGCTTTACATGCTTTATAGAAATCAATAACACCAAACATAGCACCATGATCTGTAATAGCCATCGCATCCATACCCAACTCTTTTGCTCTAACTGGTAAATCTTTGATTCTATTTGCTCCATCTAATAAACTAAATTCACTATGTATATGTAAATGAACAAACTCTCCCATTTTTTCTCCTTGTCACTTTGGGGACGTTCCTTTTTGTGACAATTTTGTCACTTAAGGGACATACCTTAAGATTTCTTTTTATTTTTGGATTATTATATCATATTCTTTGTTATTGTGTATATCTTTTTTTCTTGACTTTTCTTATTCTTTGCAATATACTATTATTGGTTAATAATTATTTAACAAAGGAGGAATTTCTATGGAACAAGAAAATGCAACTGTTACCACAGAAAAAAAAGTAAAAAAGGCATCAACAGCTACTAAGGCTGAAAAAAAGGCCGAAACAAAGGCTGAAAAGAAAAAATTAAGAGATGAAAAGCCATCTCCACATCCTTTACTTGCTGTTGCAATTGTTTTTACTGTACTTGTTATTGGAGTTTATCTAATTGCTAATGCACTTATTGCAAATAATGTATTTTAAAAATTTCCCCTTAGAAATATCTAAGGGGTTCTTTATTGTCATATTTTATGTAAGACTATAAATCAAGGCTTTATTTACCTTTCTTCCTAGTGCTTTTTCTAAAGCTTGACTGTATAAGTCCAATTGCAATTTATATTTTTCTTCTAACATTTTTTCCTGTCCTGGTTTAATATGGTCTGTTTTAAAATCTACCAAAATTAATTCATCTTTTTGATTTATATAATATAAGTCTATAATTCCTTGAACAAGAATGGTTTCTGTTTCTTCTGCTTCTGGGTTAATATTTCTTGCAGGAATATTTATATAGAATGGTTTTTCTTTTTGAATTTCTTTGGCTGTTTGCAATTCATTATATATGTTAGAATCTACATATCGTTTTAATATTTGTATATCAATGCTTTTTTGTTCCAATTCTGTTATAATGTTATTTTCGTAAAGTTCTTGTATAAATTGTTGCAAGTCTTTTTCTGAATAATTCTTTTTTTCGTCTAATTTTTGCACACATAAATGCATTAATGTACCCTTTTGCATTGGTGTTAATTTTTGTGTTTCTTTTGTAAAGTTTGGTACATCTGTTAGTTCTACTTTTATTTTTGTTTCTTTTGGCTTTTGGGAAATTAGTTCTTCTATATCTACTATTGTTTCTTCTGGCATTTCATTTATTTGTTTTAATTTTGTTACAGATGTTTTGGTTGGCAAATTTGTTGATGCTATATATCCATATTTCCATTCCAATAATCTGCTTATTTTTTCTTCTAACTTCACTTTTTCTTCTTTATCTATTTTTTTTGCTTCTTCTTGCATTATTTCTTTTAAATCTACTCTTTGTGTGTCTTCTTCTTTTATTTCGTTCATAATGTCTGCTTTTTTATATGTCTGTAGTTCTATCATACTTTTTATTTTTGGTTCATTATATAAATAAACTAGTTCAAGCCAATCTAAATATGAAATATACTTTTCTATTAGTTGATAGTTTAGCTTGTTTGGATCTACTTGGCTTTCTTTATATAATTCAATTTGTTTTTGTTTCTCTTTCCATGATTCTTCAAGATTTTTATCTATACCTGTTATTATAAGTTTTTCTTTTGCACGTGTTAATGCTACATATAGAACTCTCATTTCTTCTGAAATATTTTCTCTTTTAATAGCTAATTTCAATGCTTCTTTGCTTAATGTATCATATCCTATTTTTCTTTCGCTGTCGATATATTTTGCTCCTAATCCCATTGTTTGATGTAATAAAATCGGACTTCTTAAATCTTGCAAATTAAATTGTTTCCCTGTATGGCATAAAAATACTACTGGAAATTCTAGTCCTTTACTTTTATGAATGCTCATAATTCTAACAACATCATCATTTTCTCCTATTAATTTTGCTGACCCTGTATCACTACTGCTTGCTTTTACTTTATCAATAAAATTAATGAAATTAAATAATCCTTTAAAGCTGGCTTTTTCGTATTGTTTCGCTTTTTCGAATAACAATTTTAAATTTGCTTGTCTTAGATTTCCATTAGGAAGTAGGCTTACATAATGATAGAATCCTGTTTCCATATAGATTTTCCAAATTAATTCGTCTAAGGATAAATACTTTTCTTCTTTTCTCCATTGTTCTAGTCTTTCTAATAAATTTTCTATTTTTTCACTTAAATTTTTTTCTACACTTAGTCTTGCTTTTATCATTGCTTCATAAAAGCTGTTATTCTTGTCTATTAAGCGAATTTGAATTAATTCATTATCATTAAAGCCTCCTATGTTTGAACGTAATATTGTTACTAATGGAATATCCTGCATAGGATTGTCTATAATTTTTAGTAATGCCATTATCGTTTGTACTTCCATTGATTCTAAATATGTAGCTGAAGTATCGCTAAATACTGGTATTCCTAATTCTTCTATTTCTTTTTCATAAATTGGTGACATTTTTGTTGCTGCTCTTAATAAAATGCAGATATCTTTATATGTAATTTTTCTATACCCTTTTTTTCTGTCATATACCATGTAATCGCTTTCTACAAGTTGTTTTACCTTTTTAGCTACAAATCTTGCTTCTAAAACGGTATTTTCAATTTTTTCTTCTGATTCCTCTTCACTATTTTCTGTTTCTTCTTCCTCGTCATTTACATATATATTTTCTTCATCATCTTCAGTTAAATCAATAATATTTAGTTCTGCAATTCCTGCAAATGATGCACTTTTTTCTTCTGGTTCTGGATAGTTTGCACCATAATTTAAAAATTCTTCTTCATTGTATTCCACATCTCCTATAGTTTTGCTCATAATGTTTTCAAATATGCAATTAGTGATGTCTAATACATTTTGCCTACTTCTAAAATTTTTAAATAATTGAATCTTTTGTCCATTTTCTATTGGTTTTTCTGTTTTTAATTGATATGTTTCATATTTTTTTAAGAATAACTCTGGACTTGCTTGTCTAAATTTATAAATGCTTTGCTTTACATCTCCTACCATAAAAATATTGTTTCCGTTTGAAATACTATTTAAAATATATTCTTGCACATAATTACTGTCTTGATATTCATCTACTGCTATTTCTTCAAATTTTTCTTTATATTTTTTAGCTACTTCTGTAGGCTCAAGCTTTCCTTCATTTTCTTTTACTAAAATGTTTAAAGCAAAATGCTCAATATCGTTAAAGTCTATAATATTTTTTTCCTTTTTCTTTTCATGAAATAAATTACTAAATGCTTCTACTAATTTTTGCAATTCTTTTAAAATTGGATACATACTTTTTATATCTTTAATTGCTTCTTGTGAGTTATATATTATACGAATATTGTTGTAATCTTTTTTTATTTTATTTCGTATTTCTTTTGCCTCATCTTTAAAACTATTTCCTAGTTTTTTTCTTGGCCAGTCTTCCCATATATCTTGGTTCATATTTGTATACATGCTTTCCCAAGAATTTGAATTTTGAAAAATATTTGCTAAATTATTAATATCTTGTTCTAATAACATACTACATGGCTCTAATTCTGGAAATTTTAATGTGTCTTTTCTTAATTTTTCTAACCTTATCATGCATTGTTTTATTTCTTCTTTTGCATGTTCTAATATTATTTTGCCCCATGTTGTTTCTGCAAAATCCAAGTTATCATCTATATTAAATTCTTCTATTTTTTCCTGTAACCACCTAAGAGGAAATGGATTACTTTGTATGTATCTATATATATTTAAAATGATTTCTTTCAGTTTATCATCATTTTTATATGTTGTATACGTTTCTGTTAGTTTTAGAAATCCTTCGTCTGCTTCAAGATATTCGTTTTCTAATATTTCTTCTAATGTATCATTTTTTAATAGTTCTATTTCTGCTGAGTCGCCAATTCTAAAATTAGCCGAAACATCAATTTCAAAAAAATTATTTCTGATGACCTCTAAACAAAATGAATGTATAGTACAAATACTTGCTTTATTTAATAATGTAATCTGTTTTTGCAGATTAATGTTGTTTGGCTCTTCTTCTAGCTTTTTATAAATAGCTTCTAAGATTCTTTCTCTCATTTCACTAGCTGCTGCATTGGTAAATGTTACAATTAATATTTTATCTATATCTATATTTTGATTTACTACTTTATTAATTATCCTTTCTACTAATACTGCTGTTTTTCCGCTTCCTGCTGCTGCTGCTACTAAGATATTGTTTCCTTTTTCTTCAATTGCTTGTTTTTGCTCTTTGGTCCAGTCCATAATTTCCTCCCAATTTGTTTTTTAAAAGTATATCACAAAAAAGAGAAAGTTCCAATAATATCTTGTTTATTGAAACTTTCATGTTTATTATTTTTTTATATAAAGCTCTGGATCAAGGTTTTCTCCATCTTTGGTAATTTCAAAATGAAGATGTGGTTCATCAGCAATTTCAAAAGTTGCTGTATTTCCTACAGTTCCTATTGTCTGTCCTGATTTTAACTTTTCTCCTACAACTACAAATTCTGCTGTTAATAAGTTGGCATATACGCTCGTATAACCATTAACGTGTTCTACAACAACAGTTAAGCCATATCTAGGGTCATTTTTTATAGACTTTACCGTTCCTTCTGCTGAGGCTTTTACAACAGTAGCTTTTTCTGCTTGTATATCAATTCCTTTATGTGTTACCCATTCTCCTAAAGTGTTTGAATAAATTAATTTATCTTTTGCAAATTCTGCAACGATTTCACCTTTTACTGGCATTACAAATTCTGGATCTTTTATTTTTTCTTCTTTTGGAGTTTCGTCTTCATTTTTTGTATCTTCTTTTGTTTCAATTGTTTCTTCTGAATCTGTATCTGTGTCATCTTCTTCTGTTTCTATTACATTTTGATTAGAAGTTTCTGTTAATTCTTCTATATGGCTTGTATTAACAGCATATTTTGTTGTATTAGAATTTTCAATTGTGTTGCTTTCTTCTATTTCATTATGCTCCACTTCATTAATTGTTTTTCCAATACTAAAGCTTGTTTCTTCTGAATTTTCTAAAGTATTATAACTGTCTATAATACTTGAATTTTTCTTAGCTAATGTTGTATTCTTTTTTAGCTGATTTCCATAAACAAAAAAAGTTACTACAAAGGCAATAACAGCTACAGATAATATACTTCCTGCTATATATGATATTTTTTTGAAATCTATACCCATTTCTTCCATTCTTCTTCTTTTTTCTCTTCTCATAAATTTTCCTCCTTGATTTTCTTTTAGCATAAGTATTTACATTTTTGAGAAAATTATACAGATTTATTACATATTTTCTATTTTTACATCTGTGTAATAATGGTGAATGATTTCTTCATATGTTTTTCCTTGTTTTGCTAGGCTATCTGCTCCTGTTTGACTCATTCCAACACCATGTCCATATCCTATTACTTCAAATTTAATATTATCTCCATCTATTGTGACTTTAAAATTTGCTGAACGTAATTGAAATAAATTTCTTATTTCAACTCCTGATAATTCTAAATTTCCTACTTTTATAGTTTTTACACGATTTCCATCTGTGTATTCTTTTATTTTTATGCAATCTTTTTGTGAAAAGTCAATCTTAAAATCACTATGTTCCTTTTTTATAGTTTCTTCAAATTCTTCTTTGGAAATAGAAGCTTCTGAATGGTATTGATTATATGCATCTTCTCCACTTGTCACAACCGTTTGAAGATATGGATAACCTGTTCCTCCCCATACATTAACAGGTGTTTCCGTTGCTCCCCCACTATTTGCATGAAAAAATGCATTGATTGGTTCTCCATTATATGTGACTATCTTTCCCTGTGTTTTGTCTACTGCTTGTTCGATTTTTTTCCAGTACTCTTCTCTATTCTCTTCATCCCATTTTGCCAATCGTTCTTCTTTGGAAATCCAGGCTTGACAGCAACCAGGGTCGTCACATATATCTGCACCTTTATGCTTCTGGTCATTATTTGTTATCTTGTATATTGTATATGTTCTTGCCACAACAGCTTGTGCTTTTAATGCTTCTTCCTCAAAACTAGCCGGCATTTCAGAAGATACTACACCATATAAATATTCATCTAAGCCTATTTCCTCTATTTTATTTTCTTCACTGTGTAATAATTTTATTTTGTTATATTTTTGGTAATCATATACTTTTTTTTCCTGTGTTTTCTCCTGTATAATATTTACTTCGGCATTTGCTGTTTGTATTTTTCTTGATGTAAATATTATTGGGATAGAAAAGCAAATAAAAACTAAAATCAAAATAGCTAATATTATTTTTCTCATTATCCTCTCCTTATACTGCTATGGTGTTTTCTGTTAGTTGTCGTTTCATTTCACTTAATACTTTCTTTTCAATACGTGATATTTGTACTTGAGTGATTCCTAGCATTTTAGCAATTTCCGTTTGTGTTTTTCCTCTGTAATATCGTAATAAAATGATTTGTTTTTCCCTTGCTCCTAGACGCTCAATTAATTGAGTAACTGTCATTTTATTAACTATCATACTAGCTTCATCTATATTGGTTGAAATTTTTTCTAATAGGCTTTGACCTTCTTCATCTTTGTTATTTGTATATTCATCTATAGAATTTACTGGATTTTTACTGTCTAACGCCATAATAATATCTTCTTTTGTAACTTTTAATTCTTCAGCTAGTTTTTCTATAGAAATATCATTTCCTGTCTTTTTTAAATAATCTTTTTGGGCAAGTGCAATTTTAGTATTTAATTCTTTTAGTGTTCTACTCACTTTTATTGGCCCATCATCTTGTATGAATCTTTTAATTTCGCCTAATATGTAGGGTACTGCATAAGTAGATAGTTTCACTTCAAATGTTGTATCAAATTTTTTGATACACTTAATAAAACCCAAACAAGCAATTTGATATAGGTCTTCTATTTCATACCCTCTATTATTAAAACGTTTTACAATGCTCCACAGTAGCCCTTGATTACTATTAATTAAACTTTCCATTGCTTCTTGGCTCCCTTTTTGAGCCTCTTTTATATTTGTTATGTAATCATAGTTATTTTCTACCACTAAATTATCTTCCTCCTATGCTACCGGGCTAACTCTTCTGCATCTTCATTTAGTGGTATTTTTTTTATCATCTTTTTCATTTTTACTTTTGTTCCTAGCCCAAGTACAGATTCAATTTGTACTTCATCCATGAAACTCTCCATAATTGTAAAGCCCATTCCAGATCTTTCTAAATTTGCTTTCGTGGTATATAGTGGTTTTCTTGCTAAATCAATATTCTCAATTCCTTTTCCTGTATCTGAAACCTCAACTTCAATTGTATTAGCAAATATTCTAGCCATTATTCTTACAATTCCTTCCATGTCTTCATATCCATGGATTATGGCATTTGTTACTGCTTCTGAAACTGCTGTTTTTATATCAGCTAATTCCTCTATTGTAGGATCTAATTGCGAAGCAAATGCAGCTACTGTAATTCTTGCAAAAGCTTCGTTGCTGGATTTACTTAAAAATTCCAACTTCATTTCATTATCATAAATATTTTTCATGATTCCTCCCCGCATTAATTGTTTTATCCAACTAATTTAACTATTTTTTTAATTCCACTCATTTCTAAAATTTTGTCTACACTTTCGTTTGCATTTTTTATTTCTAGTTCTCCGCCGATAAGTTTCATCATTTTGTATCTTCCTATTATCATCCCTATCCCTGCACTATCCATAAAAGAAACCCTAGCAAAATCAAATATAGTTTTTCTTGGCATATATCTAGTAATTTCATTATCTATCTTCCTCCTTAATTTATCTGCATAATGATGGTCAATTTCCTCTGTAATTTCTATCTTTAAAGTTTTTTGTTCTTTTTCATACTCTACCTCCATTTTTTCCCTCCTATCTTTTTTGCTTGTCCTATTATATATTTATTTACATATTTTTCCAATAGCAAAACATGGGAAGTTTTGCCGATTTATGACAAGTTTTCGACTTTTTTCGTCACTTTGATTTTTAGATTTTCTGGTATATTTTTCTTTTTTTTATCCATACTAATTTTGAAATATTTTTAAAGGAGTGATTTTTTGATGGATAGTCCACAATACATTTTAAATGAAATTAATAAAGGAATAAAAATGGGAATGGATTCTATTTCTACTATTTCTGAGAAAGTAGGAGATCAAAATTTTAGAGATGATTTAGCTTTTCAATATGATAAATATAATGATATTTTGAATAAAGTTAATGGGGAATTAAAAAATTACAATGATTTTCCTGAAGAAGTGCCACCAATGCAAAAGGCTATGGGATATATGGAAATTCAAATGACAACTATTACTGATAAAAGTAATTCTCATATTGCCGAAATGTTAATTAAAGGTAATAATATGGGTATTATTCAAGGTGTTAAATTAAAGAATCAAAATCCTGATACCGATCCTAATATAAAAAATATTTTAGATGAATTTATTCAGTTTCAGGAAAATAATGTTGAGAAGTTGAAAAAGTATTTGTAAGTTTGAGGCTGTATATATTTTTCTATATAAAAAAGAAAACACTTTATTGATATAAATTCAATAAAATGTTTTCTTTTTCTATTATTTTTTAATTAAGTCTGTCCCCTAAGTGACAAAACTGTCACAAAAAAGAACGTCCCCAAAGTGACAAGGTGGCTAGAATGATAAAAGTCGTTCTTGGGTTGCTTTTAGCATTTCTTTGTATTTAGATAGTTTGCTTTTTTCTTCTTGTATTTTGCTTTCTGGTGCTTTGCTTACAAATCCTGGATTTGATAGTATTTTGTTTCCTCTTTCTACTTCTGATTCAAGCTTTTTTATTTCTCCTTGTAGTCTTTCTTTTTCTGCTTCAATGTCTACTAGTTCTTCAAATGGAATATATGCTTTCATTTCATTTACAACGATTGATACTGCATTTTGTGGTATTCCCTCTGTGTCTTTTTGAAGTATTATTTCGTTTGCAAATCCTAGTTTTAGTAAAAATTCTTTTGCTTCTTCTATTTCCTTTTCATTTTTTTCTGTAACTAATATTATTTTTGATTTTCTACTTGGATGTACATTCATTTTTGTTCTAATATTTCTAATTTCTACAACTAATTTTTTTAGTTCTTCTACTGTTTCTTCTTCTTTATCAAAAGCAAATTTTTCTCTAACAGTTGGCCATTGGCTAACAATTATATCTTCTGTTTCGAAGCAAACTAATTTCGAATATATTTCTGATGTGATAAATGGCATAAATGGATGTAGTAATTTTAGTGATGAACCAAATACATAATTTAAAATACTACTTACTGCTACTTTTACTTCTTCATCTTCACTATAAATTCTTGGTTTTACCATTTCTATATACCAATCACAAAATTCATTCCAGATAAAGTTATAAATTTTGTCTAATGCTATTCCAATGTCATAGTTGTCTATATTTTTGCTTACTTCTGCTACTAATTTATCAAGTTTATTTAAAATCCATTTATCTTCTATTCTTAATAAATCTGAGTTATAGTTTTCATTGTTTTTGTATGCTTCATTCCAGAATTTTCTTATCTTTTCTTCATCTGCTAAAGAGTTTGTTATGAATTTTGCAGCGTTCCATATCTTATTTGCAAAGTTTGATGCTTGCTCTAATTTTTCTGGCATAAATCTAATGTCATTTCCCATTGTTGTTCCTGATAATACTGAAAATCTTAGGCTGTCTGCTCCATACTGGTCAATTACTTCTAGTGGGTCTATTCCATTTCCTAGTGTTTTCGACATTTTTCTTCCTTGACTATCACGAACAATTCCATGAATTAGTACATCTGTAAATGGAACTTCGCCAGTTAGTTCTAAGGCTTGTGACATCATTCTAGATACCCAAAATGTAATAATATCAAAACCTGTTACTAAAGTTTGAGTTGGATAAAATGTTTTATAATCCTCTGATTCTGTATTTGGCCAACCTAGTGTTGAAAATGGCCATAGTGCTGAACTGAACCATGTATCTAGTGTGTCTGGATCTTGTTCTATGCTTGTACTTCCACATTTTTCGCATTTTTCTGGTGCTGATTTTTCAACATGGATATGTCCACATTCTTTACAATAATATGCTGGTATTCTATGTCCCCACCATAATTGACGTGAAATACACCAGTCTTGAATATTGTCTAACCAATTAAAATATTGTTTTTCATATCTTTTAGGAACAAAATTTGTTTTTCCTTCTCTTACAGCATCTGCTGCCTTTTTTGCAAGTTCTTTCATATTTACAAACCATTGTGTTGAAACTTTTGGTTCAATTGTGTTTTTACATCTTTCACATTTTGCTACATTATGTGTGTAGTCTTCTTCTGATACAAGATTTCCTAATTCTTTTAATTTTTCTACAATTGCTTTTCTTGCTTCTAGTAAATCCATTCCTGCATATTCTGGTGCTAAATTTCCCATTTTGAAATTTTCATCAAATACTTCAATAATTTCTAGATTGTGTCTTAGTCCTGCTTCATAATCATTAGGGTCATGTGCTGGTGTTATTTTTACACATCCTGTTCCAAAATCTTTTTCAACAAAACTATCTGCGATAATTGGAATTTCTTTGTTCATAATTGGTAGAATACATTTTTTTCCTACTAAATCTTGATATCTTTCATCTTCTGGATGTACTGCTACTGCTGTATCTCCTAACATTGTTTCTGGTCTTGTTGTAGCAACTTCTATGTACTTATTTTCTTCTCCTACAATTTTATAACGTATGTGCCATAAGTGTGATGCTTCTTCTTTATATTCTACTTCTGCATCTGAGATAGATGTTTTACAACTTGTACACCAGTTTACCATACGTTTTCCTTTGTATATAAGGCCTTTGTTATATAGTCTAATAAATTGTTCTAAAACAGCATCACTCATACCTTCATCTAGTGTAAATCTTGTTCTATCCCAATCACATGAGCATCCTAATTTACGTTGTTGTTTTTGAATAATTCCTCCATATTCTTTTGTCCAGTCCCATGCCTCTTCTAAGAATTTTTCTCTTCCTAAGTCTTGTTTTGTTTTTCCTTCTTTGGCAAGTTTTTGAACAACTTTCATTTCAGTAGAAATAGCTGCATGGTCTGTTCCTGGAAGCCATAATGTATTAAAATTATTCATTCTTTTGTATCTAATCAAAACATCTTGAATTGTACCATCTAATGCATGTCCCATGTGTAATTTTCCTGTTACATTTGGAGGAGGCATCATAATACAATAGCTTCCTTTTCCCTTAGAATCGCCTTGTGGTTTAAAATAGCCTTTTTTCTCCCACTCTTCATATAGTCTGTCTTCAAAATCTTTTGGATTAAATTTGTCATTTAATTTTTGTTTTTCTCCCATATTTATACCTTCTTTCTTTAATAATCTTTTTATATTATCATCATTTTAATAAAATCGTACATCCAAAAAAACTCGCCCCTATGTAAGGGCGAGCTATATTCTCACGGTACCACCTTAATTTTTATAATATTTTATCATATTAGATATTATAAATCTTAGTTACTTTTAACGCAAGTTACACGGATATTTCTAGTCATGTTTCCACACTTTCAACATATCAACTCCAAAGCTACCTTCTGCTTAGTTCTTTCTTAAGAAGCTTTCAGCCTATGGCTTCTATTCTCTACTAAGTGATTTTAAGCATACTCCTCTTTTTCTTCGTTTTTCAATATGTTAATTATTGTAACATTTTTTTTTCAAAATATCAATAGTTTTATAAAATTCATTTTTTGCCGTAACTTTTGCAGTGGCGGAAGTGTGTATTTTATTGTGTTTTATTGTGTTTTCGCTTCGTCTCTTGACTTTATGTTAATTTATGATATAATATAAAAGTCCAAATTTTTTTATCCGACGATAAAGGAGGAAAATGTTATGCTTCGTATGCAATTCGACTACTACACGGACAAGTATCGGCTCAAGAAGTACAATGTTGACGGTAAAGATGTCTTTTTTCTGTACGGAATGCAGCTGACTTTCAATGAGATCCCTGACTGCTCTTACATCTCTGTTAAGGGCAATATCCCGTACCTTCTCGTCAAGGATCTCCCTGAAGTAGATCCCACCCCTGAGCAGTACTTCGGCGATGTTAGCACTCCCTATTCTAGCAAACTGCAGGACTGGGTTTCTAGCAAGCTTCTCAACGAATATATCTATGAGGACTTAGCTATGCTGGAAACCTCTCGTGACATCTCTTTCTATGAGATAATGTCTAAGTTCCTCAGCAAGAAGGCTGAACTGTTAGCTGAGCATCCCGAGGCTTTCTACCTGCTCAATTGCCACTTTTTCACCATCGGCGGATTTGCTGCTTTCTTGGAGAAGGCAACTGCCTTCTATGACAAGAAGTAGGCAAAACAACTTGTAGTACAAATTGATGCTCCGGCTTTTAGTACGTTTTATACGTTTCTAAAGCCGGAGCCTATTTTTTATATTATATGTTAAAATATATTGTTAAACATCCTATTATGGATATAATAAATCCTAATATTTTTAATCCCCACGCTGCTTCATTTTGATCTCCAAATCCGAATAATTTTCTTGTTAATATACGAGCATCATATATCATAATTACTCCTACTGTTGCCAATATCATACCTACAAATATTAATATTAGTTGAATATCGTTCATATTTTATCCTCTTCGATTTTATTTTAGAAAAATTCAATTGTATATTTACATTCAAAAGTTTCTGTTGGCTTTAATGCAATAATATCTTGTTTTTGAATAAATACTCCTGTACTTTTTATATTATCTGCTGTTGAATACCATGGTTCTATGCAAATAAATGGTGCATTTGGTTTAGACCAAATTGCTAAATATGGAAAACCTGTAAAATCCACTTTTAATAATGTTTTATCTCCATTTCTATTTTTTAAGCTTATTTTATGTGAAGTAATACCTTTCATGATAATAGCATCATTATTAAATGTATTTGAATCAATATTAATTCTTCTTTTATCTGCCATTCTGCTTCTTGCATAGTCTGTTCCTATTAATCCATCTACTAAATATAGAAAATGAATTTTATCTTCATCTTCTTCAAATTCTAGATAGTAATTTCCTGCTTTTAAGTCATTTAAGTCTATTTTAAACGCAGGATGTCCTCCTATTCCAAAAGGTAATGTAACATCCCCTGTATTAATTACTTTATACATAGTTGTTAATCTATTCTCATCTAGCCTATAAGTTGTATATAGTTCAAAATCATAAGGATATCTATGTTTTGTAATTTCATTGCTTCTCAAAACATAAGAATGGAAATTGTCTAGTTTTGTAATTGGTTCAAATTCAAAATCTCTTGCAAAACCATGTTGTGGCATTTCGTAAATTCTTCCATTTATGATTGTTTGATTTTTCTTTAGCTTACCTACTACTGGAAACAGTACTGGAGCATGTCTTTTCCAATATACCTTTCCATTTTCATCAACACTATCGGTGCCTTGGTGGATTCTTTCTTCTCCATTAAGTTTGAAGCTTACTAATTCTCCACCCATTTTTGAGGTTAGCATTTTAGTATACATTCTTTACTATCCCACCTTTATATTTTATTTCTACAAATTTCTACATTTTTTCTATGTATTATAATATTGTTTTTTTATGTAAATGTCAAGTCAAAACGTTAAATTTCCACCCTTCTTGTAAATTTGTCTTCTATTAGTTTTTTTAGTGTTTGATTTTCGTCTTTTTCTAATTTTGGATCATCATTTTCTATCTTTAGCGCTACACTTTGCACACATTTTAAAGTTTCCATGTCTTCAAATAAATTTGCTATTTTAAATTCTGGAATTCCATGTTGCCTTGTTCCGAAAAATTCTCCGGATCCTCTTAATTCTAAATCTTTTTCAGCAATAGTAAATCCATTATTAGTTTCTTGCATTATTTTCATTCTTTGTCTTATTTCTGGTGATTTTCCATCATATTTTAATATACAATATGATTGATACTGTCCTCTTCCTACTCTACCTCTTAATTGATGTAATTGTGCTAGCCCAAATCGTTCTGCATTTTCAATTACCATTAAGCTAGCATTTGGTACATTAACTCCTACCTCAATAACAGTTGTAGAAATGAGGATATCTATTTTGCCCTCTTTAAATCTTTGCATAATTTCATCTTTTTCTTTTTGTTTCATTTTTCCATGAAGATATTCTACTTGATATTGGCTAAACGTTTCCGCTTTATATTTTTCTCCTAGTTCAACTGCTGATTTTGCTTCTATTTCTTCATTTTCTTCTACTAGTGGACATACTACATATACTTGTCTTCCTTCTTCAATATTTTTTCGTATAAAATTATTTACTCTTTCTTCCATGTTCTTTGTTACCGCATAAGTTTCTATTTTTTTTCTATTTGGTGGTAATTCATCGATAATTGAAATATCCAAATCTCCATATAAAATTAATGCAAGTGTTCTTGGAATTGGGGTTGCTGTCATAACTAATACATCTGGATTATTTCCTTTGGCTACTATATTTGACCTTTGTCTTACTCCAAATCGATGTTGTTCGTCTGTTACTACTAATCCTAAATTTTTAAATATAACATCTTCTACTAACAATGCATGTGTTCCTATTAATACATCTATATTGCCATTTTCTAATTCTTCTAATATCTCTTTTCTTCTTTTTGGCTTAGTTCCTCCTAATAACAAATCACATTTAATTCCAAATGGTTCTAATATTTTTTTGAATTCTTGTATATGTTGTTCTGCTAAAATAGCTGTTGGTGCCATAATAGCTACTTGATATCCACTTTTTACTGCTTTATATGCCGAAATGATTGATACTACTGTTTTTCCTGAGCCCACATCTCCTTGTAGTAGTCTATTCATTGATTTATTAGATTCCATATCTTTATCTATTTCCTCTAATACATTTAATTGTGCTTTTGTTAGTTTAAATGGTAATTCATTAATAACATCCGACATTTTTATATCTTTTCTAAATTGAATTCCATTTTTTTCGTTGTCATATTTATTTTTTAGGCTTGATAGTGCTAGTTGCATGCTTAGTAACTCTTCAAACACTAATCTTTTTCTTGCTTTTTCATATTCTTCAAAATTGTCTGGAAAATGAATTTGTTTCATTGCTTTGTTTATTTCAATTAATCCATATTCTTCTTTTAAATATTCTGGCAAGGTTTCTTCTAGTTTGCCATCTACCATTTTTATTCCATTTTCTATTGCGTTGCGAATGGCTGATTGTGGTAAATTATATGTAGATGGATAGATCGGTATAATTTTTCCAGTATTTTTATTTTTTTCTTCAATATCAAATACTGGATTGGTCATTTCTATTTTTCCGTATTTTTGGCTTACCTTTCCAAAGAATTTATATTTTTCTCCTACCTTAAATTTTCCTTTTAAATATTTTTGGTTAAACCATGTAATCGTTGCTGTTCCAGTTTGATCTTCTACAGCTAATTTTAAAATGCTTCTATTATTTCCAATTCTAATTTCTTTCATACTGCTAATTACTATAACTTCTATTAAAGCTTCCTCTTTGTCTATTAGTTCTGCAATCGTTTTGGGTTTACTTCTATCTTCATAGTTTCTCGGAAAAAATGTAATTAAATCATCTAATGTATTAATTCCGAGTCGATGTAATAATCCGTGCTCTTGTTGGACCGACTCCTTTTATATACTGTACATTTTGTTTTAAATCTACCATATTTTCTCCTCTTTCTTTAGTGATATTTTAGCAAATATTGTTATAAAAAGCAATTTGTTTGTAAAAAACTCTTTCTTTTTTATTGTTTTTATAGTATAATATTGTCTGTAAGATTAAGGGTTTAAATTTTTCATATTATCGGCATATTGTTAATATAAGAAATGGAGGGGATTTTATGTGGCAATTTTGGTTAATCGCTGCTGGAGTTTTCTTTATTGTTGAAATGGCAACTGTCGGATTTTTAGTATTTTGGTTTGGTGTTGGTGCATTAATTACGATGTTATTTAGCTTTTTTATTGATAATATTTATATTCAGGCTTGTATTTTTTTATTTACATCTACATTGCTTGTATTCTTAACCAAACCTTTAGTAAATCGTTTCATTATAAAAAATAAGACTGTTCCAACTAATACTTATTCTATTATTGGTAAAAATGGATTGGTTACGCAAGAAATTAATCCTATAAAGGGTACTGGACAAGTAAAAATTGGTACAGAAGTCTGGTCAGCTAAGTCAGTTTCTGAACAAATTATTCCTAAAGATGCAACTATTGAAGTTCTTAATATAGATGGAGTTAAAGTAGTTGTTAAGCTTATTTCTATGACTAAAGTTACGATTTCTTAATATTGGTTTTTACGAAAAGATGTTACATCATTTTCGTATCAAAATAATATAATATATTTTAGGAGGAAAATTATGTGGTTTTTGGCTGTATTATTAGTTATTATACTAGTTATTGCATTTAAAACAATTAAAATTGTTAAACAATCTGAGGTTTATATTATTGAAAGACTTGGTAAATTTTATAAAGTAGCTGATGCTGGTCTTACAATAATTATTCCATTTTTTGATCATGTTCGTAGTATCGTTAGTTTAAAACAACAAACAATGGATATTCCACCTCAAGGTGTTATTACTAAAGATAATGTTACTATTACAATAGACACAGTTGTATTTTACAAAGTTACTGATCCTGCTAAAGCTGTATATGAGATTCAAAGTTTGAAAAAAGGTATCGAATACTTAGCTATTACAACAATTCGTGATATTGTTGGTAAAATGGATTTAGATGAAACTTTTAGTTCTCGTGATGCAATTAATGATCAGTTAAGACTTATTCTTGATGAAGCAACAGATCAATGGGGTTGTAAAATTGATAGAGTAGAAATAAAAGATATTACACCTCCTGCAGATATTCGTGATGCTATGGAAAAGCAAATGAATGCTGAAAGAAATAAGAGAGCTTTAATCCTTCAAGCTGAAGGTGAAAGACAATCTGCTATTACTCTTGCTGAAGGTAAAAAAGAAGCCGCTATATTAGAAGCTGAAGCTGATAAGGAATCTAAAATTAGAAGAGCTATTGGTGAGGCTGAGGCAATTAAGCAAGTGGCTGAAGCTAAAGCTCAAGAAATTCATATGGTTTATGATGCTATGATGAAAGCAAAACCAGACGAGAAATTAGTTCAATTAAAATCTTTAGAAGCTTTAAAAGAAGTTGCTAATGGTGAGGCTAATAAAGTATTTATTCCTTTTGAAGCTACTACTGCTTTATCTGGTTTAGGGGCTGCTGCTGAAGTATTTAAAGATAATAAAAAATCTAGTTCATCAAGTTCATCTAGCTCACCTAATGCTGTAAATCTTATTGATGAATAAAAAGTGATAAAAAATACTACTAATATGTTTATATATTAGTAGTATTTTTTTTAGTTTGGTCTTACATTTTATAATACTGATTATTATTTTTGGTTTTATGTTTTATTCTGGTATTGTCTCGTCTTTTATGTAATATTTCGTTCCTAACATTTTGTCTGGTAAATATTGTTGTTCTACTTGATGGTTTGGATAATCATGTGGATATTTATATCCTACTCCATACCCTTCTTTTGCCATTCCTTCTGCTGGTGCATTTCTAATATGCATTGGAATTAGTCCAGTATCTTTATTTTGTACATCTGATAATGCTTTATCAATTCCTAAATATGTTGCATTTGATTTTGGTGATGTAGCTACATATGTTGCCGCTTCTGCTAATATAATTCTTGCTTCAGGCATTCCTATCATATTTACAGCTTGCATTGCTGATGTTGCAACTACTAAGGCATTTGGATTTGCCATTCCTACATCTTCTGCAGCTGCTATTGTAATTCTCCTTGCAATAAATACAGGATCTTCTCCTCCATTTATTGCCCTTGCTAAATAAAACAGAGTTGCATCTGGGTCGCTTCCTCTCATAGATTTGATAAAAGCACTAATATTATCGTAATGGCTATCTCCTTTTTTATCAAAAATAGCTTTTCTACTTTGTACGCAATCTGCTGCAATTTCGTTTGTAATATGAATATATCCGTCTTTATCCATTTCTGTTGTAAGTACTGCTACTTCTAAACCATTTAAGGCTGTTCTTACATCTCCATTTGATACTTCGGCTATTTTTCGTAGGGTTTCATCATTTATTTTAATATTATAATTTTTTAAACCTTCCTCTGCTGCTAAAGATTTTTTTAATACCTTAAAAATGTCTTCTTCTGTTAATGGATTTAAATGAAATACCATTGACCTTGAGATTAAAGCTTTATTTACTTCAAAATATGGATTTTCTGTTGTTGCTCCTATTAAAATAAAAGTTCCATTTTCTACATAAGGGAGCAAAGCATCTTGTTGTAATTTATTAAATCTATGAATTTCGTCAATAAATAATATACATTTTCCACTTGGATTTAGAAATCCATTTTTTGCTTCTTCTATTGCATTTTTTATATCTCCAATTCCTGCTGTAACAGCATTAATTCGTAAAAATTTGTATTTTGTTGTATTACTAATTACTTTAGCTAAAGAAGTTTTTCCACATCCAGGTGGTCCCCACAGTATAATGCTTGATAGCCTATCTGCTTTTATTGTTCTATATAAAATCTTGTCTTTTCCTAAAATATGTTCTTGCCCCACATAATCTTCTAGTGTTTTAGGTTTCATTCTATATGCTAGTGGTTCATTTAAGTCCATTTATTTTACATCCTCTCTATTTATAGTTTTTTATCTTGCTAAATTATTTAATCCTTTACGTATAATATCTTCTACACTTAAGGTGTTAGTGTCTACTTTTTCTAATGCCGTTTCAATTTCTTTTCTACTATATCCTAGTACTTGTAATGCAGAAATTGCTTCTCCTACTCTTTCATTGTCCTGTATTGCTAATTTTATTTCTTCCTGCTCCTTATTTTGTGTTATTGCCTCTTCTGTTTTTAATTTATCTCTTAGTTCTAATATTACTCTTTGGGCTGATTTTGCTCCTATTCCTGGCAATTTTTTTAGTGTTCCTACATCATTTGATATAACAGCTAGAGCAAAACTAGATGGAGTTATGTTTGACAAAATGCTTATTGATGTTTTTGCTCCTATTCCACTTACCGATAATAAAAGTTCAAACATACGCAATTCTTCATTTGTATTAAATCCAAAAAGACTTATGTCATCCTCTCTTACTCTCATATAAGTGTGTATTTTTACAATACTTCCTATTTCTCCTAATTTTTCTATTGCTGTTTCTGACATAAATATTTTATATCCAATTCCATTAGCTTCTATAACAACGTATCCGGTTGTTTTAACTTCTAAAGTTCCTTTTATATATGCATACATATATTTTTCCTACCTTTTCTTTTGATATTTCTTGGATGATTTTATTACATATTACAAAAATTTGCAAGTTTTTTTCAAATTTTTGTTTGCTTTTATTTTTACATTCCTATCCATCCTTGTAAAATTTTGAAAAAGTATTGTTTTTTTTTCAAATTTGTGTTAAACTTATAAATAGTCAATTTTATTTTTAGCATATAGGAGGTGCAAATTTATGGCAAAATGTGAGATTTGTGAAAAATCAATAGCACACGGAAATAAAATCAGTATTGCTCGTTCTCATGTTAGTAGAAGAACATCAAGAACATTTAAACCAAATTTAAGAAGAGTAAAAGCTTTAATTGATGGAGATACAAAAACTATTTTTGTATGTTCTAAATGTTTACGTTCTGGAAAAGTAACAAGAGCTTAGTTTTATAACAAGAAAAGTGAACTTCGTTCACACTGGCACTAATTTCAGTTAGTGCCTTTTATTTTTATTCTTTATATTATAT
>CANRMM010000042.1 GCA_947631745.1 uncultured Clostridia bacterium | reverse complement strand
ATAGAGATTACATTCAGATGGATAAATGGACATAACAATTTAGGACTAAAAACAAACGTAGCAGAGATAAGCAAAGACTATAATGACCACGATGATACAGACGATATTGACTCAACACCAGACAATAATAAACCAAAAGAAGATGATATTGATGATGCATCAGTAGTTCTTTCAATTGTAACAGGTAGTGTAACAGGTACATACATTGCATTAACAATGGCAGTACTAGCTATTTTAGGTGGAGGAATTACATTAATTAGAAAATTTGTAATCTAAATAAAACAACAAAAGGATGACAATCATTTGTCATCCTTTTACTTACAAAATATGTTATAATAGTTTACATTAAAAATAGCTTGTGATATAATTTCCAGTATAATGAGGTGAAATGCATGAATCAAATTTTAATGGTTGAAGACAAGAGTAAGAAAACGAAAAATAAAACCAAAACAAGTTCTTCAGGACCAATTGAAATAAAAAATATTGTACGTTTTTTCGCAATTGTATTAATTATTTTTGGCATTTCTTTTATAGGACAAGGTTCTTATGCTATATATAAAGAATCTAAAGGAAGAAACACAAAAGATATGCCAGTTGTTAGCATGCACAGAGAAAATGATACAATCATAATAACAGCCAATAGCATTAATAAAATAATGAAATTTAAATATAGCTGGGATAATGCAGAAGAAACAGTAATTCCAATTGAAAGTAATTATATGGAAGAACAAATTACATTATTAAATCAAAATAACACTATACATTTAACAATTGAAGATGAAACAGGTAGAGCAATAAAATATATCAAACAAATAGAAGTTGAGGGAATAGATATGACAAAGCCAACAATCAACATTGAAAAACAAAATAATGGCAATGTAAAAATATCAGCCACAGATGAAACAGAAATGGCATATATTACTTATCAAATTAATGATGGAGAAGAAATAAGAATAGATAAGTCAGAGATAGAAGACAAAACATTAAACTATATTTTAACATTTGATAACAGAGGAGAAAATAACTTACTAGTAACAGCAGTTGATACATCGGGAAACATAGAAACAATGGAAGAAAAAATAGTAGTTTCAGAAACACCAAAAGTACAAATGAGTCAAAATAAAAACATTTTAACATTACAAATCAATGATGATGCAGGAATTAAAAAAGTAGAAATTAATTTAAATGGTCAAATATATGCTCAAGATAATATGAATCAAAAAGAAATAATATTAAATAATATACCACTAAAAGAAGGAACGAATATTATAAAAATAACAATTACAAATGTAGAAGATCTAGTATTTTCAGATGTAAGAGAGATGAGTTATGAACCTTAAGATATTACTTTACTTCGCTATATATACATTTTTAGGATGGTTAATAGAATCAATTTACAGATCAATTATAGAAAAAAAATTAATAAATAGTGGGTTCTTATATGGACCATTCTGCCCAATTTATGGTTTCGGTTCAATGATAATGATATTATTATTATCTAGAATATCAGAAAATCCTATAATAATATTTTTTGTTAGTATGATCACATTAACTATTTGGGAATATGTAGTAGGAGTAATTCTAGAAAAAGTATTTAAAACTAAATATTGGGATTATTCAGATGTTAAATTTAATTTAAATGGAAGAATATGTTTACAAAATTCTATTTATTGGGGAATAATAGGAGTTTTACTATTAAAAATTGTTCATCCACTAATTATAGAAAACCTTGTAAATCTAATTCCAGAAAACATTTTATTATACATCAATATTGTTATATATACTATTTTTACAATAGATGTTATTGTAACAGTAAGCAAGTTTTTATTTATTGATAAAAAAATGCAACAGTTACATGAAATTAGTACATTAATAAAAGAAAAAATTAAAGAATTAAAAAATGATAAATCAGCTAAAGAAAGTAAAGAAGAAAAACAAAAAATTATTACAAATTTAAAGAAAAAACAAGATAGAATAAAAATAAGAACATATAGGCTAATTGTAAGACTAAAAAAAGCATTCCCAACAATGCAATCAGAACCAATGAATAAATTTATGGAAAAGTACGATAAAATAAAGAAAAAATTAAAAAATAAGGAGAAATAATATGGGACAAGATATCTATTTAATAGATAATAATGATGAATTGAAACAAAAGTTACAAGAACTATTTAAACAAGAAAAAGAATATAAATTTCAAAAAGTAGATACAAAAAGAATTGATGAAGCTTTAAAAAATATACCATCACTCATTATTATTAATGAAGATACATTAGATGAAAATATAGTTGAATTATGTCAAAAAATTAGACAAAATGAAGATAATAGTATTACTCCAATTATTGTTATTTCATCAAATAAAGAAAAAGAACATCGAATTGACGTATTAAGAGAAGGTATAGAACATTATATCAAAGCACCTATAGATGATGAGTATTTATTTTACACGGTTCACAATGTTATTCGCCTGCTATACACAAATAGACGAGTAAGCCCATTAACAGGATTACCAGGAAATGTACAAATTCAAGCAGAAATAAAAAAGAGATTACTAAATAAAGAAGAATTTGCAATGCTATACTTAGATTTAGACAATTTCAAAGCATATAACGACGTATATGGATTTTTAAACGGTGACGAAATTATTAAATTTACAGCTAAAATAATTGTGAAAAATATAGAAACACAAACAAATTGCACAGGCTTTGTAGGCCACATAGGAGGAGATGATTTTATAGGAATTGTGTCAGCCAAAGACGACTATGAAGGAATATGCCAAAGTATTATAGCAGAATTTGAAAAAAATGTAGGCAAATATTTCAATGAGGAAGATATAGAAAAAGGATATCTAGAAGTACCAAATAGAAAAGGCATAATAGAAGAATTTGCTTTAACCTCCCTATCAATAGGAGTTGTAGTAGTAGACAAAGGCAGATTTCATAATGCATTAGAAATAGGAGAAGTAGGAGCACAAATAAAGCACTTAGCTAAAACAATTCCTGGAAGTACATACTCAATTGATAGAAGAAAAGAAACAACAGAATAAATAAAAAAATATGGCTCATATATGACTGAATAAAGAAAAATCAATCATATATGAGTCAATAATTTTTTTCGAATAAAAAACAATCAAAAACATATATATAGAAAAAAGATAAAATTGAAAAGGGGAAAATTCATGATTGTTTTAAATCGAAAAAGATTAATTGCGATTATAAGTATGATATGTGTAGCATTATTAGTATTTAGTTTTCAAATAGGGCAAACGGAAGAAACAGTATCAACAGTAGCATTACCGGTTAGTAATAAAGTAATTGTAATTGATGCAGGCCATGGAATACCAGATGAAGGAGCAGAAAGCAGCACAGGAACAACAGAAGCACAGACAAACTTAAAAATTGCACTAAAACTGCAAAACCTACTAGAACAAAGTGGTTCCACAGTAATTTTAACACGAAGTGATGAAAATGCTATTTATGATATAGATAGTAATACTTTAAGAGAAAAGAAAGTATCTGACATTCATAATCGTGTAAAAATAGGAAATGAGTCAAGTGCAGATATATTTGTATCAATACATCTAAATAAAATTCCACAATCACAATATGATGGCTGGCAAACATTTTTTAAACCAAACGATGAAAATAGTCGAAAATTAGCACAAAGTATTCAAACAAATTTAAATGAAAGCATACAAAGAGAAAACAAAAGAGTACCAATGAAATTAGATACAGTATATATTATGAAACATGTAGAAATTCCAATTTCCATTGTTGAATGTGGATTTTTATCAAATCCTGAAGAAGAAAGATTATTATTAACAGATGAATATCAAGATAAGCTAGCATGGGGAATTTACAATGGCATCATAGATTATTTTTATGAATAATATAACCACTCCTTGGTAAAAATATGAATAAAAACATATTTTACAAGGAGTGGAATTTTTTTGAAAAGATACAGAGTATTAAATATAAAAGGAGCATTGCTAGACAAACAACAACTAGAAAAATACTTAGAAAAAATAGCCTCTGACCATATTTTACAAAATAAATCAGCTAAAGACACATACCCCATTCCAAGAATGACAGAAAACTTTGAAGTCATTACAGAGGTATATCATATATTAAATGAACACCTAAAATTAAATATTCCCATTCACCCAGCAGGAGAATGGATTTTAGATAATTATTATGCCATAGAAGAAACAGTAAAAACAATTCAAAAAGAAATGACATTAAAAAAATATAAAAAATTTTTAGCAATAGGAAATGGTGTATATCAAGGATTTGCAAGAATATATGTATTAGCATCAGAAATAGTAGCATATACAGACAATAAAATAGAAACCAAAAACTTAGTAGATTATCTACAAGCTTACCAACAAAAAAAGAATTTAAGTATGGAAGAAATATGGAATTTAGGAATTTTTATACAAATCGCTTTAATAGAAAATATTAGAACTATTTGTGAAGCAATATACTCTTCTCAACTACAAAAATATAAAGTAGAAAATATCATAGAACGACTTATTGAAAATAAAAGAAAAGAAGAATTACAATTTAAAAACATCAAAGAGTATAAAGAAAAAGTAAATACAGTAAGTGATATGAAATATCCATTTATTGAATATATGTCATATAAATTAAGAAAATATGGAAAAAGAGCCTATGCATTTTTAAACATACTAGAAGAACAAGTAGGCAAAATGGGAACAGACATTTCAGATATTATAAAAAAGGAACATTTTGATATAGCAACTAAAAAAGTATCAATGGGAAACTGCATTACAAGTATTAAAACTCTACAAAGAACAAACTTAATTGAAATTTTTGAAAGCATCAATAAAGTAGATGACATTTTAAAAGATGATCCAGCACAAGTATATGAAAGAATGGATTATAAGACGAAAATTAATTATAGAAATACAATAGAAGAGCTAGCAAGAAAAACAAAAATATCAGAAATTTATATTGCAAGAAAAACATTAGAATTAGCTAAAAAGGATAGAACGGAAAAAATAAGAAAATACCAAAACATAAATGAAAACGATATTCAAAAAGAAATAGAAAAGCAAAAACATGTTGGATATTATTTAATAGGAGAAGGTAAAAAAGAACTAAAAGAAATATTAGAAAATAAGAAAAAAAATGTCCTAACACCAAACCAAAAAATGTGGTTATGGATAGTAACGAAAAAGGTAATATCACTAACAATTACTATTTTACTAGGAATCTACTTATATAAACAAATACATCAACTTATTGTAACAATTCTAGTAGCACTTCTAATATATACTCCTATAGAAGAAATAGTAATTCAAATTTTACAATATGTATTAGGAAAAATAGTAAAACCAAAACCAATTCCAAAATTAGACTTTTCAAATGGAATTCCAAAAGAAGAAGCAACTTTTGTTGTTATACCAACAATTATAGATAACGAAGAAAAAGTAAGAGAACTAATGGAAAAACTAGAAATATATTATTTAGCAAATAAGAGCGAAAACATATATTTTGCATTATTAGGAGATTGCTCAAGTAGCAGTAAAGAAAAAGAAGATATAGACGAAAATGTTATAAGAGCAGGGAAAAAATATACTCAGGAACTAAATATAAAATATCCATCACAAGATTTTCCGAAATTCCATTTTCTATATCGAAAAAGAACTTGGAATCAAAAAGAAAATTGCTTTTTAGGCTGGGAAAGAAAAAGAGGTTTATTAAATCAATTTAATAAATATATTTTAGAAAATCAAAAAAATGAATTTAGAACAAACACTATAGAAGAAGTAAAGAAACAAACTCCAATACCAAAAATAAAATATGTTATTACATTAGATTCAGATACAGAATTAGTATTAAACTCAGGACTAGAATTAATAGGAGCTATGGCTCATATATTAAATACTCCAATTTTAAATAGAGAAAATAATAAAGTAATACAACGGATATGGAATTATGCAACCAAGAGTAGGAATTAACTTAGAATCGGCAAGAAAAACAAAGTTTACAAAAATATATGCAGGCTCAGGAGGAACAGACTCATATACAACAGCAATTTTTGATATTTATCAAGACAATTTTCAAGAGGGAATCTTTGCAGGAAAAGGAATTTATAATTTAGAAATATTTTCTACTGTATTAAAAGGCCAAATACCTGAAAATACAGTATTAAGCCATGACCTATTAGAAGGAAATTATTTAAGATGTGGACTTGTATCAGACATTCTTCTTATGGATGGATACCCAACAAACTATAATAGCTTTAAAACTAGGCTTCATAGATGGACAAGAGGAGATTGGCAAATTATCAGATGGCTAAAAAATAAGACAAAAAATGAAAAAGGAGAAGTGCAACAAAATTCATTAAATGTTATATCAAAATATAAAATATTTGATAATCTAATAAGAAGTTTATTTATTCCACTAATATTAATTTCTTTTATCACTTTGATCTTAATGGACATAATTAATCCAATAAATATATGGCCTCTCATAACAGCAATTTTTATAAGTTTAATCATGCCAAGTATTTTAGAAATTATTAATAAAATTATTTACAAAAAAAATGGAGAAACTATCCAAAAAACATTTGATAAGCAGATTAATAGTTTCAAAGGAAGCTTTATAAGAGGAATTTTAGAAATATCAACACTTCCAGATAAAGCATATATGTATATAAATGCTATTAGTAAAACAATATATAGAATGCTAATTAGTAAAAAGAAACTATTAGAATGGACAACAGCAGAAGAAGCCGAAAAAAAGGCTAAAAATACAATATATGCATATTATAAAGACATGATTCCTAATATAGTATTAGGAATTCTAACTCTTATTTTACTAATTTTTTATCATGATGGAATTTATACAATCTTGCTATTTTTACTTGCTGTTTTATGGCTAATAGGCCCAGCAATCCAATATGACATTGGAAAAACAATTAAAAACAAAAAATTAATAGATAAAATAAGTGAACAAGAAAAAGAATATATCTTAGAAATTGCAAGAAGAACATGGCAATTTTTCAAAGAACATCTCAATGAAAAAGGACATTTCTTACCACCAGATAACTATCAAGAAGATAGAAATCCCAAAGTAGTATATAGAACATCCCCAACCAATATTGGCCTAGCACTATTATCAGTTGCCTCAAGCTATGATTTAGGATTTGAAAATCAAGAAAATACATTAACATTATTAGAAAAAATGTTAGAAACAATTAACCAATTAGCAAAGTGGAATGGTCACCTATATAACTGGTACAATATAGAGAACCTAGAACCATTAACACCAAGATATATTTCTACTGTAGATAGTGGAAATTTTATTGGTTATTTATATGTATTAAAACAATTTTTAATAACAATAAAGACAGAAAAAGATGTGGAAGATGTGGAAAATAACAACCAAAAAACAATAGAAAATGCAGATAATAGAATACCAAATATGATAACAATAATAGATACATTAATTCAAAATACTAAATTTGAACATTTATATGTAGAAGAAAACAAAATATTTTCTATAGGATATAATGTTGAGGAAAATAATTTAACACCATCTTATTATGACTTACTTGCCTCAGAAGCAAGACAAGCAAGTTTTATTGCTATTGCCAAAAGAGACATACCAGCAAAACATTGGTATGCACTAAGTAGAAGTTTAACAATTCTTAACAAGTATAAAGGATTAATTTCTTGGTCTGGAACAGCTTTTGAATATTTAATGCCAAATATAAATATTCCAGGACCAGAAGGAAGCTTACTAAATGAATCTATTAAGTTTGCAATTATGAGTCAAGAACAATATAGCAAAAAACTCAATATTCCATGGGGAATATCAGAAGCGGCATTTCATTTAAAAGACCTCAATAATAATTACCAATATAAAGCATTTGGAATTCCATGGTTAGGAATCAAAAGAGGATTAGCAGATGAAATTGTAGTTTCATCATACGGAAGTGTCATGGCAATAAATGAAGTACCAAAAGATGTAATACAAAATTTAAAAAAATTAGAGAAAGAAGGTATGCTAGGAAAATATGGCTTATATGAATCAATAGATTATACACCAAATAGATTAAGAAAAAATGAAAAAAATGCTATTGTAAAAACATATATGGCTCATCACCAAGGACTCATACTCCTATCAATTAATAACTTTTTAAAAGAACAAATCTTACAAAAAAGATTTATGAAAAATCCAGAAATAAAAGCAATTAATATTCTTCTACAAGAAAAAATGCCAGAAAACATTGTAATTACTAAAGAACACAAAGAAAAAATAGAAAAAATAAAAAATATAGACTATGAATCTTATTGTCAAAGAGAGTACAACAAAATAAATGAAAAAACAAATCCAATTAATGTAATTGCAAATGACAACTATACAATTGTTATAGACCAAAACGGAAAAGGATATAGCAAATATAAAAACATAATAATAAATCGATACAAAGAAACTGATGAAGAAGAACAAGGAATATTCTTTTACTTAAGAAATATAAAAACAAAAAGAATATGGACTTCTAGCAATATGAATTATTTATCAAAACCAGATAAGTATAATGTTATATATACCCCGGATCAAGACAAATTTACAAGAGTAGATGGCAATATAGAAACAACAACTAAAATAGTAGTTATGCCAGATGAACCAGTTGAAATTAGACAAATTGAATTAAAAAACCATGGAATAACAGAAGAAACTATAGAAATAACTAGCTTTATAGAACCAGTTTTATCAACAATGAGTCAAGATAATGCACATAAAGCTTTTAATAATTTATTTCTAAGCTACGAATTAATAGACGATATAATTGTGGTAAAACGCAAAAAGAGAAGTAAAGAAGAACAAGACATCTACTTAGCAGTAAATTTATATACTGAAAACGAAACAATAGGAGAATTAGAATATGAAATAGATAAAGAAAAATTTATAGGAAGAGGAAATCTCCTACTTCCAAAAGTAATACAAAAAGGGCTACCGATGGGAAGAAAAATAGGAATGACAACAGATCCAATCATAGCAATGAAGAAAACAGCAAGTATTTTACCAGACAAAACATTTAAATTAAACTTAATAATAAGTATTGCTAAAGAAAAAGAAGAAGCATTAAGAATGATTTACGAAAACCAAAATAGCGAAAAAATAGAAAGAAATATGGACTTAGCTAAAGCAAAAGTAGAAGCAGAAAATATGTATTTAGGAATAAAAGGAAAAGAAATAGAAAACTATCAAGAAATGCTAAGATATTTAATCTATCAAAACCCATTAAAAGAACTAATGGGAAAAGGAAACATACCAGAAAAAGCACCAACAACTGAACTATGGAAATATGGAATATCTGGAGATTTACCAATATTAGTTGTAAAAATAAAAGAAATAAATGATATCGATGTAGTAAAAGAAGCAATTAAAGCATATGAATATTTTCGCATCAAAAACATACAAATTGATTTAGTAATAATTAATGAAGAAAAGAAAAATTATGAAAATTATGTACAAGAAGAAATTCAAAATGCGATATTAGACAGAAATGTATCATATTTACAAAACCAAAAAGGTGGAATTTTTGTATTAAATAACCTTGAAAAAGATAGTAAAAAAATAATTGAATATAGAGCAAATTTATTAATAGACAGTAGCCTTGGAAATATACAAAGACAATTAAAAGATATAGAAGAAGAATATTTAGATAAAATGAAAAGAACAGCAAAAGAAATTGGAAAAGAAGAATATATAGAATCAGAAACACTAAGAAAACCACTAGATGATAAAAATTTAAAATATTATAACGAGTATGGAGGTTTTTCAAACGATGGAAAAGAGTATCTCATTCGTACAAATAAAGACGATAGACTTCCAACAGTATGGAGCAATATATTAGCAAACGAAAAATTTGGAACGGTTGTAACAGAAAATATGGGAGGATACACATGGTATAAAAATAGCAGATTAAACAGAATTACAGCATGGAATAACAATCAAGTAACAGATGTACCTTCAGAAATTATTTTTCTAAGAGATTTAAAAAATCAGAAAACATGGTCATTAGGCTTAAACCCAATGCCAGATAATAACGACTATTACATTACGTATGGATTTGGATATAGTAAATATCAACATACTTCAGATGGAATTGTACAAAAATTAGATATATATATTCCAAGAAAAGATAGCATAAAAGTACAAATTCTGCATTTAGAAAATCTAGAAACACAAAAGAAAGAACTAAAATTAGTCTATTATATAAAACCAGTATTAGATGAAGATGAACTAAAATCAAATGGATATTTACAACTAGAATATAAAGAAAATAGTAATCTTATCACCGTAGAAAATAAAATAAATGAAGAAAATAAAACAATACTATATATATCATCAAGTGAAAAAATAAACTCCTATACAGGAAATAAAAAAGATTTTATAGGCACAGGAACACTTTCAAATCCAGAAGCTTTACAAGAATTAGAACTAGATAGACAGAACTCACTAGGAAAAGAAAGCATGGTTGCTATAGAACTAAAAATAACATTAGAAGCATTAGAAAACAAAGATATTGTATTAGTATTAGGAGCAGAAGAAAATATGATTGCATGCCAAGATAAGGCATACAAATACACCAATATTAATAATGCAATAGCAGAATATGAAAAAGAAAAGAAGTATTGGCAAAATAATATAGAAAGATTGCAGGTTAATACTCCATTAGAATCAACCAATATTATTTTAAATGGATGGTTAATATATCAAACATTATGCTCTAGAATATATGCAAGAAGCGGATATTATCAATCTGGAGGAGCTTATGGATTTAGAGATCAACTACAAGATTGCATTTGCCTAAAATATATTGACACAAATATTGTAAAAAATCAAATTATAAAACACAGCAAGCACCAATTTATAGAAGGAGATGTAGAACATTGGTGGCATGAAGAAACATCCAGAGGAATTCGTACAAGATTTTCTGATGATTTATTATGGCTACCATATATGGTCGCAGAATATATAAACTTTACAGGAGATTATAAAATTTTAGAAGAAGAAACAAACTATTTGCAAGGAGAAATATTACCAGAAGGGGTAGATGAAAAATATGACTTATATGTACCATCAGATAAAAAAGAAAGCATATATCAACATTGTAAAAGAGCAATAGAAAAAGCATTAGTCATGGGAGAAAATGGATTACCTAAAATCGGATCTGGAGATTGGAATGATGGATTTAGTACTGTAGGAAACAAAGGCAAAGGAGAAAGTGTATGGCTAGGATTTTTCTTGTATGTTGTCTTAAAAAGATTTATTCCAATTTGTGAAGAAAAGAAAGAAAAAGAAGTAGCAGAAAAATATAAAGAAATTATGGAAAGCTTAAGAAGGGCACTAAATACTGCTGGCTGGGATGGCAGATGGTATAAAAGAGCTTTTATGGATAATGGAGATATTCTAGGCAGTATTCAAAATGAAGAATGTCGTATAGATAGTATCGCACAAAGTTGGGCAACAATATCTGAAGCAGGGGACAATGATAAAAAATATATATCAATAGAAAGTCTGGAAAATCATTTAATAGATAGAGAAAATGGAATTATAAAACTATTAGATCCACCTTTGGAAAAGAGTAAACTAGAACCAGGATATATCAAAGCATACCTACCTGGAACTAGAGAAAATGGAGGGCAATACACACACTCTGCCGTATGGGCAATAATTGCAGAAGCAATGCTAGGCTTTGGAGAAAAAGCAAATGAATATTTTAGAATGATAAACCCAATAGAACATTCACGTACAAAAGAAGAAGCAAATAAATATAAAGTAGAACCATATGTAATAGCAGCTGATATATATGGAGTAGGAAATTTAGCAGGCAGAGGAGGATGGACATGGTACACAGGTTCTAGTAGTTGGTTCTACGAAGCGGGAATTAAATATATATTAGGATTAAGAATTGAAAAAGGGACACTAACATTAAATCCATGTATTTCTAGCGACTGGAAAGAATATAGTATCAAGTACAAATATGGAGAAAGCATATATAATATTAAAGTAACAAATCCTAATAAGAAAAACACAGGAATAGAAAAAATGATATTAAATGGAGAAGTAGTAAAAGAAAAAATAATAAGACTTAATCCAAATGGTGGAATTTATCAAATAGAAGCCGAAATTTGATAAATAATATAAACTATGATATAATAATAATGTAAGGCCTAGCCTACAAATACAAGAAGAAAGGAGATTTTGCAAGTGAACCTTCGGGCCATATGCAAAACCGCGACCACAATTGTGGCCATTCTAGTTTTGATTGTTGGAAACTTCGTAATTCCTAAAGAATGCCAAAAAATCACAAAGACATGTGCAAACCTCATAGTACTGAATGACAACATTCAGTTCTACAACGACTCCCCGGTAAAGACCGACGCTATGACAGCGGAAGCAAAATACTGGATGAGTGAACGTCAGAAAATCTATGATTCCCAAGACAGCGTAATAAGAACATATTCACGTCAAAATGCACTTTTTAAGGGAGTGGCAGGAATTATTGCCTTCCTGGCAATACCTGCAGTTGTTATACTGGATTTAGTTTATGCATATGAATTATTGATCAAAGCATTAAAAGGAATCGAAAGACACAGACAATCAAAGAAATACCATAATTGGTAAACGAGAGAGACCCCATCAAACGGGGTCTTTTATATTTTACATTAATGAAATTACAGTGAATTCCTTGATTTTTGCAATGATATCATATAAAATATTGATAAAATAAAAAAAGAAATATCTAAAGAAAAAGTTGGTGTGTATGAGTTCAAAGAAAAGTAAAAAAAATAATATATATAAATTTAAAAAAGCTAAACCCAATAAACAATTACAAAAAGAAAAGAAAATTTTAACTATTTCAGAAAGACTAAAAAGAGTAATGTTAGTATTTTTCTTTGCACTAGCATTACTAATTATAAGACTAGGTTGGCTTCAAATTGTGCAAGGCGCAGAACTAAAAGAAGCAATGGATTCACAGTCAATTAAGGATCAAATCATTAGTCCTAAAAGAGGAACAATATATGATGCAACAGGAAAGGCATTAGCAAGAAGTGCACAAGTAGATACAGTTACAATTAACCCAAACAGTATTGTTGTATTAAATAACGAAGACGAAATAGACGAAGAAAAGACTAAACAATTAAAAGAAAAAGTAGCAAAAGCATTTGCAGACATATTTGAATTAGATTATAAAGAAACACTAAAAAAAGTCTCAAATGATGAAGAAATAGAAACAATAGCTAGAAAAGTAGAAAAAGATAAAATAGATAAGTTAAAACAATGGATGAATGACAACGAAATTTATAGAGGAATTAATATAGATGAAGATAGTAAGAGATATTATCCATATAATAATTTAGCTTCTAATTTATTAGGATTTTGCGGAACAGATAATCAAGGACTAGAAGGACTAGAAGCACAATGGGATTCAATTTTAACGGGAACACCAGGAAAAATAATTAATTCACAAGATGCACTTCAAGAACTAATTCCAGATGAAGATCAAAAATACTATGAAGCAGAGAATGGAAATGATATCACACTAACCTTGGATGCAAATATTCAAGGAATTGCAGAAAAATATTTAAAACAAGCATGTGAAGAAAATAACTGTACCAATGGTGGAAATGTAATTATTATGAATCCAAATAATGGAGATGTTTTAGCAATGGCAACATACCCAGACTATAACTTAAATGATCCATTTACACCAACACACATATCAGAAGAAGAATGGAAAAAAATGAATGAAGAAGATAGTATTGAATTACTACAAACAACATGGAATAATAGAGCAATCACATCAACATATGAACCGGGCTCAGTATTTAAAATTATTACAGCAGCCGTAGGATTGGAAGAAGATATTGTAGAACCTGACAAATCAGGAGAATTTTACTGCAATGGAGAAGAAAAACTAACAGATACAGTTATAAAATGCCATGATGGTTCACAACATGGCTCACAAAGCCTAAGAGAAGCATTGATGAATTCATGCAATCCAGCTTTCATGCAATTAGGTAGAAAAATAGGAGCATCTACATTATACAAATATTATAATGCATTTGGATTTTTTGATATAACAAATTTTGCAAGTGGAGGAGAAGAATCGGGTGTATTTTGGGATTTAGATGATGTTGGAGAAGTAGAACTTGCTACAATGTCATTTGGACAGAGATTTAGAATTACACCACTACAAATGATTACAGCCGTTTCAGCAGTAGCAAATGATGGAGTATTAATGCAACCAAGAATTGTAAAAGAAATTACTAATACAGATACAGGAGCAGTAACAACAATAGAACCAATAGCAGTAAGACAAGTAATATCAAAAGAAACATCAGATAAATTATTAGATATGCTAACTACAGTTGTAGAAGAAGGAACAGGAAAATACGCACAAGTAAAAGGATACACAGTTGCAGGAAAAACAGGAACTTCAGAACCAGATCCATCAGATGAATCACAAACTTATGTTGTTTCATTTGCAGCAATATCGCCAACAGAAAATCCAGAAGTAGTTATATTAGTAACATTATATGGTCCAGATGCACAAGGAGGCTCTCACAGCGGAAGTACACAAGCAGGACCAGTAGTCGGCCAAATTTTAAAAGAGGTATTACCTTATTTAGGAATTCCATCAGATACCACAGAATCAGCAGATACAATAGAAACAACAAGCCTACCAAATGTTAAAAATAAAACAATATCAGAAGCAGAAAAAATATTAGAAAGAGCAGGATTTAATTGCAATATATATGGAGATGAAAAAGACATAGTAACAGATCAAATGCCAAAAGAAGGAACTTCTTTAGTAAGTGGAGCAATTGTATGCTTATACACTGAAGGAAATGATACAAGAGTATCACAAACAGTGCCTTCATTAAAAGAAATGACATATACAGAAGCCAAAGCAGAACTAAAAAAACATAATTTAAATATAAAAGCATCAGGATCTGGAATCGTTATTAGCCAAGATATATCAGCAGGAACGGAAGTGGAAGAAGGAACAGTTATTAATATAACTTTACAAAATGAAATTATAGAATAAAACTAATGAAAAATATAGTGATGCTTTTCACTATATTTTTCACTTTAAATAATAAAATAGGGGACTACAAAAATGAAAAGTATATTAGAAGAAACAAAGTACATTATAAAAAAGTATGGGATAACAGCTAATAAAAATTTAGGACAAAACTTTTTAATTGACGACGAAAATGTAAATAAGATAATAGAATCTGCGAGCATTACCAAAGAAGATCTTATTATAGAAATTGGACCAGGTTTAGGAACATTAACCAAAGAACTAGTTGAAAGAGCAGGAAAAGTAATTGCTATAGAATTAGACGACAGAATGATAAAAATACTAAAAGACAGATTCTATCTATATTCTAATTTTGAATTATTACATCAAGACATACTAAAAGTAAATTTAACAGAAATTATACAAAAAAATAAAGAAAATGAACAAATAAAAAGTGTAAAAATAGTTGCAAACTTACCATATTACATCACTACACCTATATTAATGAAAATATTAGAAGCTAAATTAGATATAAATAGCATTACAGTAATGGTACAAAAAGAAGTAGCAGATAGAATCACTGCAATTCCAGGCCAAAAAAAAGCAGGAGCAATTACATATAGTGTTTATTATTATGCTATTCCAACACAAATAACTTTTGTATCAAAAGACTGCTTTTTACCATCACCAGATGTAGACTCTGAAGTAATACAACTAACCATTAGAAAAAAATCAATTGTTAAAGTAAAAAATGAAGAACTATTTTTTAAAATAATAAAAGCAAGCTTTATGCAAAGAAGAAAAACTTTACTAAATGGACTAATGAATAGTGAAATAATAAAAACAAAAGAAGAAGGGGAGGAAATATTAAAAAAGCTAGGAATATCTAACAATATTAGAGGAGAAAGCTTAACAATAGAACAATTTGCAGAAATTGCAAACTTAATAAATAATGTATAATAATTTTTTCATAAAAATCAAAAGAAATATATAAAAAAGCCTTCCAAATACGAAAAAAGTGTGATATAATACCTAATGGATATATTTTAATAGGAGGATTATATGAACCAGATTTTAATAGCAGAAAAGTTATACGTTACACCAGAATTACGAAGGAAAAAAAGACTTTTTAAAATAGAGTTCTTTTTATCTGTCTTTTTAGTATGTATTCTATCTTCTTATTACATATATGCAGAATATGATAGAGGAAGAAGTGAACAGATATCTCAAGAACTATTAGCAGAAGTACAAAGAACAAACATAAAAAAGCCTAAAGAAGATGACAATTTTATGATTATTCTATTAAATGATGAAAGCGGAGAAAATAATCAACCAATAAATACAACAGAACAAGTAAGACAACCAAATCAAGAGCAAGGAGAACAACAAGAACAAATAGAAGGAGAAGGAGAAAGAGAAGAAGAACAACAAGAACAAGAATTAGAACATGCTGTGAGCTCATATGAAGCATCAGATGGTAATACATATTCAACAGAAGCAATTGTAAGAATACCAAAAATAAATATTAGCTATCCAGTTTTATCAAAAAACAATGATGAAACAGTTGATGAACTATTAGAAATTTCTGTTTGCAAATTCTTTGGAGGAGAACCAAATGAAATAGGAAACTATTCTATAGTAGGTCACAATTATAGGAATGGAAAAATGTTTGGAAGACTTTCAGAATTAGTAAATGGCGATATTGTAGAATTAGAAGATTTATCAGGAAGAACAATAAAATATGAGGTATATTATATATACGTTGTAGAACCAACTGATACAAGTTGTACAGATATACGTACAAATAGAAAAGAATTAACATTAATTACTTGTACAAATTATGGAACACAAAGATTAGTTGTAAAATGTAAAGAAATATAAAAAACAAAATCCCACTCAGACATTATGAGTGGGATTTTTACGTCAAAAAGCTGATAAAACTAGACTTTTCACGTAATTTATGGTATAATAATTATATAAGTGTTTTAAAAGAAAAATAAAAATTTTGGAGGTAAATAAATGTTTAATGAAGAAATTTTTAACTTTGATATAGACAATATAAAAACAGATTTAGCAATTGAGGGAATGAAAATTACAGAACAAGATGTTAATTTATATAAACAGTTCGTTAATGATGAAATGGACATGGCACAATTAATAGAAACCATAAAAAAACAAATAAACTAACATAGGAGAAAATAATGGAAAAAGAATACGAAAGTCAAAAATCAATATATTGTTATGAAGATTGTGATATATTAAAAAATAAATTAGATATCAAAGATATTAATAAATTATTAGAGTATGAAGCTAAAATTACAGCAGCAAAATTACTAAGTTTAAGACAAAAAGGCATTACAGGCAATTTTGATGAAGAACATTTTATTAGCATTCATACTTATTTGTTTGAAGATATTTACCCTTTTGCAGGAGAATTTAGAAAAGAGAACATCGCAAAAGGTATGTTTCGATTCGCAGAGTGGGAGTATATACCAGAAGAATTAAAAAAACTATTGATAAAATTAAAAGAAGAAAATTATCTAGAAGGAAAAAACAAATCAGAATTAGCCAAATCCTTAGCATATTATATATCAGAATTAAATGTCCTTCATCCATTTAGAGAAGGAAATGGAAGATGCATTCGAGAGTTCATCAGACAACTAGCATTAAAAAATGGATATATATTAAATCTAAAAAAAGTATCACCAGAAGAAACACTAGAAGCAAGTATAAAATCAATTGTAGAAATAGACGACTTAGCAAGAATTATGGAAAAATGCTTAGAGAAAATGTAACAAAAATACTTCACTATATTAGGTAGTGAAGTATTTTTTATATATTATATTAATTTTTTAAAAAAAATAAAAAAAATGCTTGCATTTTAAATGCACTTGTATTAAAATCTAATTGAAGTGGAGAAAAGTGGTAAAAAGTGGTTAGAAAATGAGGAGAGGTGAAACAAAGTGCTTATTGGTGAATACGAGCATTCTTTAGATACTAAAGGCAGAATGATAATGCCAGCTAAGATTAGAGAAGACATCGGAGAAAAATTCATCATTACAAAAGGGTTAGATGGGTGCTTGTTTGGATTTTCTCAAAATGAATGGTCAAACTTTGAAGAAAAATTAAAAACACTTCCACTTACAAACAAAAATGCTAGAGACTTTGTAAGATTTTTCCTATCAGGAGCAATTGAATGTGAAATCGATAAACAAGGAAGATTTTTAATTGCAAGCAATTTAAGAGAATATGCCCATATGGAAAAGGAAGCAATCATTATTGGAGTAGGAACCAGAATTGAAATTTGGAACAAAGATAAATGGAAATCTTACAATAGTGATGAAAATATTTCAGCAGATGAAATAGCAGAAAATATGACTATGTTAGGTATATAACTTGAAAAAGTTTATATAAAACACCAAAGATAAAATAATAAAATACAAAAGATAAATTCTTAAGAAAACAAAAGATAAAATTCAAAAGATAAAAAATATATTTACAAAAGATAAAGTGCAAGGAAACAAAAGAAAAAATAATTACAAAATAAAACCAAAGAAAACTGAAAAAACAACAAAAGATATTTTGATTTTCAAAAGATAAAATGTTAATTGTTGATTACAAAAATAAAAAGACTAATCTAAAAACCAAAGATGAATTTATAAAATTAAGTGAACAAAAGTAAAAATGAAAAACCAAAGAAGATTAATAAACAAAAGATAACTGATTTAAGAAAAGACACAACAGTTGGTATTTTTTAAATACCAACTGCTTGTGCATTAAATCAAAATAAGAAAAACAAAAATAAGGGAGTTATCAGTGGAATTTAGTCATAAACCTGTTTTGCTACAGGAGTGTATAGAAGGTTTGAATATACAATCAGATGGAATTTACGTAGACGGTACTTTAGGAGGAGCTGGGCATAGTAGCCAAATTATAAAAAAATTATCATCAAATGGTAAGTTAATTGGAATAGATCGTGATACAGAGGCATTACAAGCAGCAAAAGAAAAATTAAAAGAATATTCAAATGTTCTATACATTCATGGAAATCATGATGATATAAAAGATATTTTAGCAGAATTGAAAATTGAAAAAGTTGATGGTATTCTATTAGACTTAGGTGTTTCATCATATCAATTAGATGAAAAATCAAGAGGATTTAGCTATATGGAAGACACTTCATTAGATATGAGAATGGATAAAACACAGGAACTAACAGCAGAAATAGTTGTAAATGAATATACAGAAGAAAGATTGGCAAATTTAATTTATGATTATGGAGAAGAAAGATTTTCTAAAATAATTGCAAAAAATATATGCAAAGAGAGAGCAAAACAAAGAATTGTGACAACAGCTAAACTAGTAGATATTATTAAAAATTCAATACCAAAGGCTAAGCAAACAGATGGGCATCCAGCCAAAAGAACATTTCAAGCAATTAGAATTGAAGTAAATAATGAAATTAAACCACTATATCAAACAATACGAGATGCCATTGAAGTATTAAACGAAAAAGGCAGATTAGTAGTAATAACATTTCATTCCTTAGAAGATAGAGCAGTAAAAGAAGCTTTTATTGATGCAGAAGGAAAATGTACATGTCCAAAAGATTTACCATATTGTGTATGCAACTATCAATCATGGGGAACAGTAATAACTAAAAAACCCATTTTACCAACACAAAAAGAACAACAAGAAAATCCAAGAAGCAAAAGTGCAAAATTAAGAATATTTGAAAGAAGAGAAAAAAATAAAACAAAAGAAAAGAGGTGAGTTAATTAATGCCAAATTATCGAGTGAATGGATATCAATATGAAACTAGCCCAAGAAAAATAGCACCAGATATTCAACCACAGAAAAATCCTTATGCTAAAAAGAAATCAAGTACATTAAAAAAGAAAAAAGAAAAAACACAGCCAAAAAGAAAGCTAAAGTCACATGTAAAAACTGTATTATACATATTAGCTGTATTTTCAGTGCTATTTGGTATTAGTTATAGAAACTCGCTCATTAACGAAAGCTTTAATAGAAAAACAAATCTGCAAAATCAACTAGCTGTTGTGCAAAAAGAAAATGAACAACTACAAGTTAGTATTGAAAATAATTTAAACTTAACAAATATAGAAAAGATAGCCAGAGAAAAATTAGGAATGCAAAAATTAGACAGTAGTCAGAAAGTATATGTAAATTTGCCTAAAAAAGATTATGTAGAACCAGCAAGTGAAGAAGTTGTTATAGAAGAAGAAAAAAGCTGGTTTGAAAATATCTTAAGCTATTTTTGGAATCCATAAAGAGAGTAAAATATCTGAATATAATTAAAATAATTCATTTCAGATATTTTAGTCTTTTTTTTTGCTCTATGAATAAAATAAAAAATAGTAGAAATATAAAAAATAAAAAACAGAAGGGAGGAAAAATGAACGGAAATTTAAGGAAAAACTTATCTAGAAAGAAGATTCAAAAAATAAAGAAAGGGAAAAAACAAAAAGAAGAAAATATTCAAAAAATACAAAAGATATCTAATAAAAAACAAAAGAGAAAATATAAAAAGCAAAGAAAAAAAGAAAAAATAAATACAAATGACAAAGTTAGTGACATGAGCAGAAGAAGAAGGTTAAAACTTGGAATTATATGCTCATGTATTTTATTTGCCCTATTTATAGGAAGAATCGGATGGCTACAATTTGTAATGGGAGAAAAATTGCGATCAATGGCATATACACAACAAACATTAGATAGAAAAATTAATCCACGAAGAGGCACAATATATGATGCCACAGGAAAAAATATTTTAGCAGTAAGTAGTACAGTAAATACAATAACTGTTAACCCAGTAAATATTGAAAAAAAAGACAAAGAAAAAGTAGCTAAGGCATTAAGCGATATATTTGAATTAGATTATGAAATAATTTTAAAAAGAGTAAATAAAAGAAGTTCAATAGAAAATATAGTAAAAAAAGTAGATAAAGAAAAAGCAGATGAGTTAAGAATATGGCTTTCTGAAAACAATATTACAAAAGGAGTAAATATAGACGAAGATACTAAAAGATATTATCCATATAACAATTTAGCCTCACAAGTAATTGGATTTAGTGGAAGTGATAATCAGGGCTTGGATGGAATAGAGGCTGTTTATGAAGATGAACTAAAAGGAGAACAAGGAAAAATCGTAAAAATGACAGATGCAGTTGGAGGAGATATGGAAAAAGAAGGAGAAAGCTATATACCAGCAATTGATGGAAACGATTTAATACTAAGCATAGATGCCACAGTACAAGGAATTGCAGAAAAATATTTAGAAGAAGCTTGCATTGATAATAAATGCACAGACGGAGGAAACATTATTATAATGAACCCAAAGAATGGTGATATTTTAGCCATGGCAGGATATCCAAACTACAACTTAAATGAACCATTTGAACCAAGCACAGAAGAAATGAAAGAAGGATGGGATAGCTTATCTGAAAACGAACAAGTAAAGAAAATGCAAGCAGTATGGAGGAACAAAGCAATTTCAGATACTTATGAACCAGGTTCTACCTTTAAATTAGTTACTGCATCAGCTTCACTAGAAGAAGGAATTACAACAACTGATAAGGCAGGAGAATTTTCATGTACAGGAAGCATTACCGTAGCAGGTGTAAGGATAAACTGTTGGAGATACTATAGACCACATGGTGCACAAAGCTTAAGAGAAGCATTAATGAATTCATGTAACCCAGTATTTATAGGACTAGGACAAAAACTAGGAGTAGAAACATACTATGATTATCTTGAAAAATTTGGATTTTTAAGAACCACCGGAATAGATTTACCAGGAGAAGCAGAAAGTATATTTCTAAAAGAAGAAAAGGTGGGACCAGTAGAATTAGGAACTATTGCTTTTGGTCAAAGATTTGAAGTAACACCTATACAAATGATAGCTATGGTAGGAACAATAGCAAACAAAGGAGTTTATGTACAGCCAAGAGTAGTTAAAAAGATAATAAATAATAGCACTCACGAAGTAAAAGAAACAGAAGTAAAGACACAAGGAAGAGTAATATCAGAAGAAACAGCAGAAAACGTTTTAAGCATGATGGAAACCGTTGTGGCAGAAGGAACAGGCAAAAATGCACAAGTTGCAGGATATCGTATAGGAGGAAAAACAGGAACATCAGAAGATGGTGTTAATACAAATAAATATGTGACCTCTTTTATAGGAGTAGCACCAATTTCAGATCCGGAAGTTGTAATTTTAATCACATTATACAATCCAACAGGTGAGGGAGGGCACCATGAAGGTGTCAGCTTATGGAAGTAATCAAGATAAAAAACATATATGGAAAAATTAAGCTATATATGATATACTTATAAGAAAGTAAAATAGGAGGAAAAAACAATGCATATGTCAGATGCCTTAGTAAGTCCAGCTGTGGGAACTACAATGTTAATAGCCAGTGGACTTGCTGCAGCATATTCAATAAAAAAAATAAAACAGGAAGATGATTTTAAAAAGAAGATACCAACTATGGGGGTTATGGGGGCATTTGTATTTGCTACTCAAATGGTAAACTTTACAATCCCTGGAACAGGATCTTCTGGACACTTATGCGGAGGCTTATTATTATCAGCTATTCTAGGTCCATATGGAGGATTTTTAAGCATGATAGGAGTTCTGCTTATTCAGTGCTTATTTTTTGCTGATGGTGGTTTGCTGGCATTAGGTGGGAATATATGGAATATGGCATTTTATGGATGCTTTGTTGGAAGTTTAATTTGGAAACTTATTATGAAAAATGGAATGTCAAAGAAAAAAATTATTGTCAGTTCAATTATAGGTTCAGTTGTAGCACTACAATTAGGAGCATTTTCTGTAGTAATAGAAACTATGCTATCTGGTGTTACTGAATTGCCATTTGGAGTATTTTTAACAGCAATGCAACCAATCCATTTAGCAATTGGCTTAGTAGAGGGATTAATTACTGCTGGAGTTTTATGTTTTATATATGAAGCTAGACCAGAAATGTTATGGAGTCCTACACAAAAAATGGACAAGCAGTCTAAACTTTCATATTCAAAAACAATTGCCATTTTAGTATGTTCATTTATTATAATAGGAGGAGGAATCTCTTTACTAGCATCTTCCAATCCAGATGGATTAGAATGGTCAATTGAGAAAATTACAGGAGATACTGAAATAGAAAAAAAAGAAAGTAATATTTATACAGAAACAGAAAAAATACAAAATGCAACAGCAATACTTCCAGATTATGCTATAAAAAATAATGATTCCATAATTGGCACTTCAATTTCGGGAATAATAGGCTGTGGCATTACTGTAATATTTTTAATAGGATTAGGAACAATTATAAAGTTTAAAAGAAAAAAGGAAAAAGTAAAAGATGAATAAAATTGAAAACGCTATTTACCAAATAGATATGTTTGATAAACAAATAAATCAAAAGTCTATATTTAATCAATTACATCCACTTTTTAAATTATTACTAACTTTTTTATATTTAATTTTATTAACCTCAATTAATCCATACGATATATTTACTACTATAGCAATGGGAATATATTTATTTATTATTAGTATAGTAGGAAATTTGCCTATAAAGAATTGTAAAAAACAACTTAAGGTTGTTTTACTTTTATTAATAATTGTTGGAATAGCAAATCCAATTATTGATAGAAGAGTGATAACATATATTAATAACATTCCTATTACAACAGGAATGATTTCATTCATTACATTGCTCATAAAAGGAAGTTTCGCATTGATAAATACATATTTTTTAATAGCAACAACTTCTATAGAAAGTATATGTTATGCATTAAAAATGTTACACTTGCCAAATATGCTAATCATAGTTTTTATGTTGATTTACAGATATATTACAGTATTTCTAAAGCAAGTAGAAGATATATGGACTGCTTATTCGATGAGGGCACCTAAACAAAAAGGAGTACATTACACAGCATGGAAAAGTTTGATAGGAAGTTTTATGCTAAGAAGTATAGATAGAGCACAAAATGTATATGAGAGTATGGAACTTCGTGGATTTTCGCCAGATATGTTTTTACTTGAAAAAAGAAAGATAAATGTAAGAAGTGTAAGCTATTTTACTATTGGAGTTATGTTATTACTAATACTTCGATTTATTCCGATTTTTAATATGATTGGATATATATTTATATAAAGGAGAAAAAAATTGATAAAAGTAGAGAATGTTTCGTTTTCTTATGATAAAAAGAATACAATTATTTCAAACATTAATTTTTCAATAAATGATGGTGAAACAGTTGGACTAATTGGCGCCAATGGAGCAGGAAAATCAACAATATTAAAATTACTAGTTGGATTAGAGTTGAATACTCAAGGAGAAATTACTATTGACGATTTAAAAGTGCAAAAAGACAATTTAACCAAAATACGTCAAAAAATAGGATATGTTTTTCAAGACCCAGACAATCAACTATTCATGCCTACAGTTTATGAAGATGTTGCATTTGCACCGAAAAATTATAAATTTTCACCAGAAGAAGTACATAAAAGAACAATAGAAAGTTTACAAAAAGTTGGAATAGAAGAATTAAAAGATAAACCAATTTTTCAATTGTCTGGAGGCCAAAAAAAATTAGTGACAATTGCAACTGTTCTATCTATGGAACCAGATATACTAATATTTGATGAACCAACAATTGCATTAGATCCAAAAAATCGAAGAAAATTTATTTATTTAGTACAAGCTTTAAAAGGGACTAAAATAATAGCTTCACATGATTTGGATTTGATTTATGATACTTGTAGTAAAGTAATTTTAATTGCAAATGGAAAAATAATAGCTCAAGGACAAACAAAAACAATTTTAGAAGATAAAGATTTACTAGAAAACAATGGATTAGAGTTACCACTATCATTAAGTAAAAGATAAAAAGAAAGGATAAAGAAATGGAAAAATGCAAAAAAATCTTATCACTTTTATTAACTATAGGAATTATAGGAACTTTGCTATATTTAGCTATATGGGATAATTCAGAAAAAAACTTAGAAGATACAAGTGGATTAACACAAATTGTAGGGCATAGTCATAATGGAATTATATATAGTAAGGATGAAGAATAAATGAAGAATTTTTTATTGGACAAAGATAATCAAAAAATAATATATGTTATTATATCGGGAATATGCTTAATTGCAAGCTTTTTTAACATAATTAACAGTACAATTGATATTGCATGGGTAGCTGTTATTCTATGCGGAACTCCAATTTTAAAAGATGCTATAATAGGACTAATAACTCGTTTTGATATTCGAGCAGGTGTATTAGTTTCTCTGGCTTTAATAGCTTCTATTTATATTAATGCTATTTTTGTAGCAGGAGAAGTAGCATTCATAATGGAATTAGGAGAAATATTAGAAAATATAACTGCCAAGAAAACCAAGAACAGCATAGATCAGCTATTAAAATTATTACCTAATACTGCAAGAATAATAGAAGGAAATAAAGAAATCATAATTCCTGCAAATGAAGTAAAAGAAGAAATGATTGTTCGTGTAAACCCAGGAGAAACCATTCCAGTAGATGGTATAATTATAAAAGGAGAAACATCTGTAAATCAAGCTATTATGACAGGTGAACACATGCCAATTGATAAAACAATAGGTAATGAAGTATATAGTGGAACTATTAACCAATTAGGTTCTTTCGATATGAAAGCTACAAAAAATATGGAAGACAGCTCTTTGCAAAAATTAATTAATTTGGTACAAAAAAATGATTTAAAGAAAGCAAAAGTAATTCGAATAACAGATAAATGGGCAACTGTTCTTGTTATCATTGCATTTTTATTATCTATTGGAACTTGGATAATATCTGGAGAGATGGTCAGAGGAATAAGTATTTTAGTTGTTTTCTGCCCTTGCGCATTAATTTTAGCAACACCTACAGCAATAATGGCAGGAGTAGGAAATGCAACTAAAAAAGGAGTTTTAATAAAAAATGGAGAAGTATTAGAAACTTTAGGAAAAACAAAGACCGTTATTTTTGATAAGACTGGAACTTTAACTTATGGAAGACCAGATGTAACAAATATTATATGTTTGGATTCTAATGTTTCAGAAACAGAATTTTTTTCACTACTAGCACTAGTTGAAAGTAAATCAGAACATGCAATTGGAAAAGCAATTGTAAAGTATGCAAGAGAACATCAGATTGAATTTCCTCAATTAGAAATTACTAATTTTAAATTACAATTAGGAAAAGGAATTTCTGCATTTATTAAAGACGATAAAATTCTTGCAGGAAATGAAAAATTATTAGAAGAATATGGAATTAATCTAAGTGAATCAACAAGAAAAGAAATAGAAAAATATACTCAAAAAGGTTGTACAATAGTATATATGTCCAAAAATGAAAAACTACTTGGTTTCATAACATTAGAAGATACTATAAAACAAGAAATAATAGGAACAATATCACAAATTAAAGAAAAAGGAATTGATGCAATTTTATTAACAGGAGATAATAAACAAACTGCTAAAAATATTGCTAATATTTCTGGAATTGAAAAATATTATGCTGAATGTATTCCAGAAGATAAACTAAATATAATTGATGATTTAAAAACTACAAGTAAAACCGTATGTATGGTAGGAGATGGAATAAATGATGCGCCTGCACTAAAAAATGCAGATATTGGTATAGCAATGGGAGAGTTTGGAAGTAGAATTGCAATAGATGCAGCAGATATTGTTTTAATAAGTGATAAAATAGAAACAATACCATACTTAATTGACTTATCTGAAAAGACAATGAAAACAATACGTATAAATTTAATTATTTCATTATGCATTAATGTTGTATTTGTTACACTTTCAATGTTAGGAATTCTTACACCAATGCAAGGAGCTATTGTGCACAATTGTGGTTCTGTTGCCGTTATAATTCACTCAGCATTACTATTAAAATGGAAGGGAAGTAGAAAATAATGAGAAAAAAATTAATTTTTATTATATTTTTTATCGTTTTAACAACTTTATTAGTACCTCCCCAAAGCTTTGCTGATTTACAAGATTCTATAGAATTTATAACAATAGAAGCAAATATTCAAGAAAACGGTGATGCAGAAATTACAGAAGAATGGACAACTACAGAAATTAATAATTCAACATATTACAGAAATATTCCTAACATTTCAATCAATCAAATAACCAATATCACTATTCAAGAAAAAACAGGAAATGAACAATATACATACGAACCAGATTGGAACATATTAACAGAGAGTGAAAGAACAAATAAATTCTTTGTAGAAGATAAAGAGGGGATAGTAATTAATTGGACTGGAAAAAAGTCTGAGTTCCATGTATATGAAATAAAATATACTATAAAGTCATTTGTAAAGCAATTTACAGATAAACAAGGATTTTGCTTTGATTTTTTATCTGATGACATCAATATAATTCCATATGGAATAGAAGTTAATATAAAAGCACCATTTTATTTATCTGAAAAAAATATAGACATTTCAAAGTTTGGCTTTGATGGAAATATGAAAATAGAACAAGGCGAAATTAGCATTACAGATGTAAAAGCTTTTAAAACAATTAAAGTTTTAGGTGAATTTAAGTCTGACTTTTTTGAAATACAAAATAAAAGTGATTATTCTATAAAAGAATTAAAACAAGAACTAAGAAAAGAATATCCTATAGTTTTAAAAACAGAAGATAAAATTATAATTGGAATCCTAATAGGAGTATCAATTCTTTATATAACACTCGAAGCCTATTATCTAATTCATACAAAAAATAATAAATAATATATATTTATCAACCAAAAACAAAATTCTAATTGATTTTGATATTCAATTAGAATTTTATTTTGCAATAAAAGCTATATTTATAACAAAAAAATAGTCATAAATTTAGTACAACTCTAATATTTTAAAAAAGAAATAGGAGGTACATATATGACACAAAATAAAGAAAAAAAGCACATCATAGAAACGTATGAAATAGATAATAAAAAATATACTGTAATAACAAAATGCACCGATAATGCACAGAATATAGATAAATTATATGATGTAATATGTAAGTATTTAATTTCACAAATATATACATCTCAAAATAGAGGTGTTGAATTATGAAAAAATATAAAGTAGCAGCATATTTAAGGCTGTCGCAGGAAGATGACGATAAAGATATAAGCGATAGTATAATAAGTCAAAAAAATATAATAGAAAGAAAAGTAGAAGAATTAGGAGAAGAATTTTTTATAGTAGATAATTATATAGATGATGGCTATACAGGGCTTAACACAAACAGACCAAATTTTCAAAGAATGTTAGAAGACATAGAAAAAGGAACAATAAATTGTATCATAACTAAAGACCTATCAAGACTCTCAAGAAATAGTTTCGAGGCAAATTATTACATAGAAATATATTTTTTAGAGAGAAATATAAGATATATATCAGTTTTAGATAATGTTGATACAGGAACAAAAAATGCAAATAATGATATGATACAATTTAAAACTCTCATCAATGACTGGTATAGTAAAGACATTTCAAGAAAAGTAAAATCAAGTATATGGACAAGAAAAGAAAAAGGAATGTTTATGGGATCAATGGCCCCTTATGGCTATCAAAAATCAAATAAGAATAAACATAAACTTATTATAAATAATAAAGAAGCAAGAATTGTTAAAAGAATATATGAAGAATATAGTAAAGGAGAAAAAATAATAGATATAATAAACGAATTACAGAAAGATAATATACCAAGCCCAAATAATAACAATAATGTAGAAATAAAGTATAAATGGAGAGAAGAAACAATAAAAAGGATACTATCAAATAAGGTATATTTAGGCCATACAGAATATGGAAAAAGAATAAACTTAAGTTATAAATCTAAAAAAAGGCAGTATATTCCACCGGAAGAATGGAAAGTAGCATATAATACTCACGAAGCAATTATAACAGAAGAGCTTTTTAATAAAGTACAAGCTATAATAAACATTAATAAATCAATAAAAAGAAAAAAACATGAATGGAAACTAAATGGAATGGTAAAGTGTAAAGAATGTGGAGCTAAAATGACATTAAAAGTTGAGTATAAAAGAAATAATACAAAAGAATTAAAATCAAGAAAATTATGTTGCTTAAATGGATTAAAAAAATATCAGGGAAAGGAATGCATTAAAGGAAGTAAAGGGATAGATGAAGAAGCATTTCAAAAGATTATTTGTAATAATCTAAAAGAAAAAATGAAAATAATAAATCCCCAAAAAGTAAAAGAGATATTAACAACACAACAAAACGAAATAATAATAAGCAAAATAGAAAAAGAACAAGAATTATTAAATCAAGAATTAGAAAAAATAGAAAAAGAAATTAAAACATTATATATAGATTTTAAACAGGAATTATTAGATGAAGAGGATTATAGAAAATATTACAAAGAAAAATGGAATGAAAGAAACAGAATAAAAAATGAGTTAGAAATATTAGAGAAGAAACAAATTAATCAATCATCTATAAAAGAAAATAAGATAAATGAACTATTAGAAAAATTGTTAAATATGGAAAAATTGAATCTAGATATAGTATCTGAAATTATATATGATATTGAAATAGATAAAGACAATAAAATATATATATATTATAAATATGACTTTTTAAAGGATGTGGCTTAATGTGAGAGAATATAGAGCTGGAATATATTTAAGATTATCAAAGGAACATAATGAAGAAAATAATAGCATAGAAGCTCAAAGACAAATTACAACACAATATGCTATAAAAAAAGGATATAAAATAGTAGAAGAATATATAGATAATGGATATTCAGGAATATTAAATTCAAGACCTGCACTAAATAGAATGATAATGGATATATCAAGAGGAAATATAAATATGGTAATTGTAAAAGATATAAGCAGATTAACTCGTGATAAAAATAAAACAGGTTGGTATACAGAAGTATTTTTCCCAGATAATAATATAAGATTTATATCAGTAACAGAATTTATAGATAGTGGAGAAAGATATGAAATAGATGATAGTATAATGCTTCGAGGAATAGCAAATCAAGCATATATTGCAGATATATCAAAAAAAGTAAAAGCAAATAAAAAAGCTATAAAAGAAGAAAAAAAATTTGTAGAATATTATGCTCCTTATGGATATAAGAAAGCACCAGATGATAAACATAAAATAATAATAGATAAAAAGGTAGCAATAAATATTAAAAAAATATATGAAATGTATATAGACGGAAAAACCGGAAATGACATTGCAGAATATTTAAATCAAAAAAAAATAAAAAATCCAAGTAGATATATGAAATTAAAAAATGCAAGTAAAAAATGGGAAGCGGAACAAGTAAATAACATATTATCAAATCCATTTTATATAGGAAATACAATAATGAATAAATATAAAACAAACTATATAAAAAAGGAATGTAAAAAAAACTCAAATAAAGATAGCTGGATTATAAAAGAACATACTCATCCAGCTATTATTGAAAAGAAAATATATGAAAAAGTACAAGAGATAAAAGCAAAAAAGAAAGGTAATCAAAAAATAAAATATGAATTTTTATTAAAAGATTTAGTATATTGCGGACATTGTAAAAAAAAGCTACAATACAAAATCTATAAATCATCAGATAAACAAAAATATTTATGTAATGGAGCAAAATTTACTTGTAATTATTTTTATAAGAAAAAATGCAAAAATGGAAATTGCATTAAAGAAAAAGACTTAAATACAATAATAGAAAATGAAGTAAAAAAAATACTAAATACTATTGAAACAGATAAAGTCGAAAACAAGCTAATAAACTATTATACAAACAATGATAAAAATATGCAAGAAATAAAAAAATACGAAAAAGAAATTGAAAAACTTGAAAGAAGAAAAAGAACTTTATACCAAGAAAAATGTGAAAGTAATATAACAATAGAAGAATTTAAAAGAAGATATATGGAAGCAAAAGAAAAAATAGAAAAATACAAAACACAAATTGAAGAATTAAATAAACAAAATTTAGATAAGAAAAAAATAAGAGAAATTGTATTTCAATTTCAAAAAGGAAAATATATAACAAATGAATTCCTAAAAGAAATGATAAGCAAAATAGAAATATATCAAGCAAATAAAATAGAAATTGCTTATAATAAAAAATTTACTTTTATTTAAAATTTGCTAGAAATATAAAATTATATATAATACAATTAATAATAATTGTACAATAGATAAAGGAGAAAAAATGAAAACAAAAAAGAAAAACAAAGGAATCACTTTAATAGCATTAGTCATAACTATTATAATACTTATAATTTTAGCTACTATTAGTATAATGGCTGTATGGGGAGAAAACGGTATCATAACAATGGCAGAAAAAGCAGATGAACTAACAGATGAAGCAACAAGAGAAGAAGAAGAAATGGAAAAAGCAGGAATAAACATAATAGATTCAGAAATTGCTGGTAACAGATCAAAAAATGAAGAAATAGATGGTATGGTAACAGTTAATATACAAGATAATAATGAAGTTCTAATTAACCCAGGAAAAGGATTTGTTTTTTATGCACGAAGACTAACATATGATGGAAAAAATCTACTTAATTCAGTTTCACCAGAGATTTTAGATATGTCAGAGGTTGTATATACTAGATTTGATTGGACAGAGATACAAACATCAAAAGATAGCTATAATTTTGATTTAATAGATGCTGCTATTGCAGACTGCAAACAATATAATAAAAAATTTGCTTTTGGAGTAATGTGTGCTAATTCATCTTCATCAGAACGATATGTAACACCAGAGTTTATTTTTAATGAGGGTGCACAGTTTCGTGAATCTCAAAATGGTCAATGTATTCCCGATTGGGAAGATGAAATTTTTTTAACATACTTAGATAAATTCATAGAAGCATTAGGAGAAAAATATAATGGAGATCCAGATATTGCCTTTATTGATATTAGATCATATGGAAATTATGGTGAACAACATTTATTTGGATTAAATGCTTTAGATGAAGAAGGAAATGTAGATGAAGATTATACTTGGAAAGATAGAATAGAACCAGATTTCCTAAAAGAACAATATATAAGACCATATATAAATGCTTTTCCAGACACTCTTTTAGTAATTCCATGGGGAGAAAAAAAATTTAATACTGTTTATGAAGAATTAATTGATGAAGGAGTTACATTAAGAAGAGACGGAGTTATAACATATACAAACGGCTTAGATTACTGTGCAAAAGCTTATGGAAAACTTCCAATTGTACTTGAATATGCTAAAAGTTATGGAGAATATACAAAAGAACAGTTTAATACACAATTAGAAGAAGCAATTAAAATATCAAAACCATCATATATTGAACTTGATAAAAAATGGTATGCGGATGACAATCAAGAATATTGCAAGGAACTTGCAAATAGACTAGGATATTACTTTAGACTAAAGAAAGTATCTTATAAAAATGAAGTAGCTATAAATGAAGATGCAGAAATTATATTAGATTTTAAGAATGATGGAATTACACCAATTTACGAACCATGTAGTGTTTATATAGGACTTCTTGATGAAAACAATCAACTAATAAAAAAATATAAAACAAATATAAATCCTAAAAATTGGCAACCAGATATAATATCAAATGAGAAAATATCAATTAATTTTAATGAGATAAATGCTGGACAATATAAATTAGCAGTAGGATTATATAAAAATGACGATGATGAGAAACCAACATATTTATTAGGAAGCGAAGGCAAAACAGAAGACAAATGGTATGTTTTTGGAGAAATTAATTTAATGTAAAATATTTAAAAAGTATAAAAATCTATTTACTATAAAACTAATTAGTAAATAGATTTTTTTTGATTTCTTGTTATTACTGCAATAAGAAACTGGTAACACAAGGAGGTGATAATGGAATTTTAACAACACACAAGGGAGGTTAACAATGAAAAAATTAAAGCATAAATCCTCAGAAAATACAGAAACAAAGAAATCATTAAAAACAGAAAATATTCAAGTGGAAGTAGTTTATAGTAAAAATAATAAAAAAATAGAGGATTGTCTATATGAAATACTTAAATTAAAAATACTATAAATAAAGGGGGATAAATATGGCAGGAAGAAAATCTAAATATGAAAAAAATATAAAAATAACAGACCATAAGATATGGAAAGTTGCAGAATACATAAGACTATCACAAGAAGATTATAATAATAGTATAGAGGAAAAAAAAGAAAGCAACAGTATAACAAGTCAAAAAACATTGTTACAAGAATATATAAAAGAACATCAAGATTTAGAGTTCTATGACCATTACATTGATGATGGATATACAGGAACTGACTTCAATAGACCAGGATTTCAAAGAATGTTAGAAGATATGAAAAATAGAAAAATTAATTGTATTTTGGTAAAGGATCTATCAAGATTAGGCAGAAACTATATTGAGGTAGGAAATTATATAGAGCAAATATTTCCATTATTTGATATTAGATTTATCGCAATTAATGACAATATAGATAGTTATAAAGATCCTAATAGTACAAATACAATTCTTCTACCATTTAAAAACTTAATAAATGACGAATATTGTCGAGATACTTCACTAAAAATAAGAAGTGCATTAAATGGACGAAAGAAAAAAGGAGAATATGTAGGAGCATTTCCAGCTTATGGTTATATAAAAAGCAAAGAAGATTATCACAAATTAATAGTTGATAAAGAATCTGCTCAAATTGTAAGAAAAATATTTAATTGGTATGTTAATGAAGGAATGGGATGTCTATCAATATGCCACAAACTAAATGATATAGGAGTTTTAAATCCAACAGGATATAAAAGAAAAATATTAAAACAAAATTATAAAAACTATAATATTCAACAAGAAGATTATTCATGGACAACTTCAACAGTAAGAAAAATATTATCAAATGATGTATATATAGGAAATATAACCCAAGGAAAGCGTAAGGTGAAAAGCTATAAAATTCACAAATTAGAACAAATACCAGAAGAAGAATGGATTACTGTAAAAAATATGCATGAACCAATTATAGATAAAAAATTATTTGAAAAAGCACAAGATATAAGAAAAAAAGATACCAGAATACAAAAAGACGGAAAACTAAGTTTATGGGCAGGAAAAATAAAATGTAAAGACTGCGGAAAAGCTATGAACAAAAAAACAAGTAAAAACAAAATTGGAACAATATATCAATATTATATATGTAGTACATATCAAAAAAAATCTCATGAACTTTGTACAAAACATACGATTAGGTTAGAACTGATAGAAAAGGCAGTATTACAAACAATACAAGAACAAATTACTAACCTTGCAAATGTAGAGTCAATAGTAAAAAAATTACAAGAAACTCCAGATATAGCAAATCACAATATAAGCATTCTAAAAGAAAAGCAAAGAGAAATAGAAAAAATACAAAATTTAAAAAAAGCTCTATATCAAGACTGGAAAAATAATGACATAACAAAAGAAGAATATATATTATATAAAAAAGACTACGAACAAGAAATAGAAAAATTAAAAATAATTATTGAAAATATAGAAAAAGAAAATGAAAATGAAATAAAAATAAAACAAGAAAAAATGAAAGAAATAGAAGAATTTAAAAAACAAAAAAATATTATAAAACTAGATAAAACAATAATAGAAGAACTAATAGAATCAATAGAAATATGCGAGAACAAAAAAATTATTATACATTTTAAATTTAAAAATTAAATAAAAAAATAAGATTAACAAAAATATAGAAAAAATGTAAAAAAATACTGGAAAATATGTACAAAACTTGATTATTTATGATATAATACTATAGGAATATTAGAGAATGGAGGAGTAACCATGAAAGAAAATATAGAAATAAAAAAAGATAAGACAAACTTATTATTCAAAATAGCAATTTGCCTTACCTTTGTATTAGCCGTATTTTTAGGAATACAAGGAATAGGCTACACATCAGTTAAAGCAACCAATAATCAAAGAATGTATTTGTCAGATATTCCGTATGATGAAGAAAATTCAAAAGCAGCAAGTGGACATTTAATCAAATTAGACAAAAATGATAGTGACAAATTAATCACATTAAAAGTAAATGATAAGCCAGAAGTATTCTTAAAAGGAGTTACTGCTTGGGCATCATCACAAGTTGTATACAATATAAGTGATTATGATTTTGACTATTTTACTGCTTATGTTGGAGTAGACATTGGAGAACAAAGTAACTACTTTAATACAGGTGTTAAATTCTATATATACGTTTCTAATGACGGAAAGAATTGGGAAAAGGAAACAGAAACAGGTGTACTCTATGGATGGAGTGAAGCACAACCAATTAAAGTTAATATAAAAGGGGTAAAATATCTAAAGTTAGAAGCTAGTAGCAACAGTAAAGATTGGTGGGCAGAATGGTATGATGAAGCAATCTACGCTGATGCTAAACTAATTAAAGATGGATATGTAGAAGATAAAGAATCAGAAGTTGATTTCATAAAAACATTAGAAGAATATGACAAAGAACTAAAAAATTATGATGTAGATGATATGACAAGTGAACATGAACTAACACTATTACAAAGAGAATTAGTAAGAAGAGCAGATTATGATATTTTACAAGCTGTAGCAAGATATGATGAAGATAACGAAATAGCACTAAGATGGTTAATGTCAGATGTAGATAATTTACGTCTTTATGTTCTAGGTGGAGAGCCAGATGGAAACTACGTATCATCAATACAAGCTTTAGCAAAATTATATAAAAAGCATAAAGCAGATTTAGAAAGAACAGATAAAACAAAATATGGTACAGTATATGGTGAATTATATAAAAAGATGATGATAACAATTTCATTAACACACTCTGCACAAGTAGCATTATGGATGGATACAACAAGCCCAGAAAACCAATCAGATCCTGTAACTCGTTATGAAATTTTTAAAGATTTACATGCAAACGATAAGTTCGTAGTTTCTAAAAATCAAGACCATACACCATGGTTTGAAAGCTTAAAAGTAGAAGAAATGCGTTTCGTTATGAATAACATCATAGATGACGAAGAAATTGTATGGTTAAATGAATATACACAAAAATATATAAATGATCATCCAAACGAAGAAGAAAAATACTTACAACCACATCCATATATGAAATATTTAGACCCAGATTATAGTAGACCAGAATTTCATGATGAATCAAAGAAAGAAGAATGGGATGATAAATATGACTTTTTAAGATATGGTGTAACATTTAGACCAGGTGTTAATAAATTATGGATGAACATCGAAGGAGGAGCCGTTTGTGGAGGTATCTCTAAAATAGGTTCTAATATACGTGGAGTTCATGGAACACCATCATCAGTAATTAGTCAGCCAGGACACGCAGCATTAATTTATTATAGAAAAGATAAAGATGGAAATGGATATTGGACAATAGATAATGACGTAAGTGGATGGGCATTATCTGGAAAAACAGAAAAATTAAGTGTTAGAATGCCTTTAGGCTGGGGTAGTGATAGCTATGCAGAAGGATACTGTGCAACATATATTGTATTAGCACAAGAAGCATTAAATCACTATGAAAGCTACGAAGAAGCTGAAGAAATCATTATGACAGCAGATATATATAAAGACAATCCAGAAAAGCAAGAAGAAATTTATAGAAAAGCATTAGAAGTTGAACCAATTAATATAGATGCATGGTATGGCTTAATTAATTTATATAAAGCAGATGAAAATACATCAGAAGAAAAGTATTATGAATTAGCAGAAGATATATGTGAAAATTTAAAATGCTTCCCATTACCAATGTATCAACTATCAAATTTAATTAAACCAATGCTAAAATCAACAGAATACTCATTTAAATTTACAGTATTACAAATAAATACATTAACAGAAGGAACTACATGGGAGGATAATACTAAAGTATATCAACCAAGTATTACACAAACAGTAGCAAAATATTTATTAGGACAAATGGACAAAGACTTAGCAACATTTTCATTTGATGGAGAAGATGCAGGAAAAATTGTATTATCAAGCAACTATGATGATTCAGGAATTCATTGGGATTATAGTATAGATGGAAAACAAACTTGGATTGATGTAACATATACACCAGAGGAAGAACATAAAGAAACATTAACAGACGAACAACTAAGTAAAATCAATGCAGAAGATGATATTTATGTTCACATTTACGGAACAAGTTATGAAGATGAAAACAATATATTTAAAATAGATATACAAGATCAAAAGAAATTAGCAGATCTATACAATAATGATTTAGAAAACAGAATAGTAGGAGTTAATGAACATACAGAATGGCGTTACACAGATGAAGATGAATGGATTTCTTATGAAGATGAATCTCCAGATTTAACAGGAGATAAAACAATACAAGTAAGACAATCTGCAACAGGAACAATGCTTGCAAGTGAAATAACAACATATACATTTACAGCAGACGATCAACCAGAAACAAGAAAATACGTACCAGTAGCACATCTATCAATCGCAGGAGTATCTAGTGAAACAACAGGAGGCAATAAAGGAGAAGCAGTAAACGTAATAGATGGAAACTACAACACAAGATGGCATTCAGCATGGAATGGTTCAGACCAAGAAAGATATATTATTATTAAAGTAGATAGAAAAATCGAATTATCAGCATTAGATTATGTACCAGCAGGTGGAGGAAACGGTAAAATCTTAGAAGGTCAAATCCTAGGAAGTATAGACGGAGAAGAATATACAGAAATTGGAACAGTAAAATGGGATAATAACGAAGAAACAAAAACAATAGAATTTGAAGACAAACCAACAGTACAATATATTAAAATTATAGGTACTAAAACATCATCAGCAGGTGGAGGAAGCTTTATGACAGGTAGAATGTTTAATATTTACCAAGACTTAACAAAAAATCCTCATCCTACAGCAGGCATTGGATATAACACACAAAAATTAACCAACCAAAATGTTATAGCAAGACTTGTAAATCCAAGTACAGATATAACAATTACAAATCACGATAGTGATGTATATGTATTTGAAGAAAACGGAGAATTTACATTTGAATTTTATGACAACAAAACAAAGAAAGAAGGAACTGCTACAGCTATAGTTGATTGGATAGATAAAACAGCACCAACAGCTACAATTGAATATCATTCAGGAAGTGGAATTGATTCTGAAGTAACAGCAGAAATAACTCCTAGTGAAGAAGTAACAGTACTAAACAATAAAGACGGAAAAGAAGGATATACGTATACATTTGATCAAAATGGAGAATTTACATTCAAACTACAAGATAAAGCAGGAAATATAGGAGAAGTAACAGCAAGCGTTAACTGGATTGGAACAGGAATGGGAAATCCAAACTCACAAAATAATACAGGAATACCAGGTTCACCAGAAGAAGTAAAAACAGAAAAATATAAAGTAGAAGAAGGATATATATCACAAATTCTTCCAAAAACAACAGTAAAAGAATTCAAAGAAAATGTAGAAATAGAAGGAGAACAAGATATTGTATTTGTTGATTCACGAGGAAATGTATTAACTGATGACAGCCTTATTACTACAGATACAACTATGAAATTAGCAGATAATTCACAATTTACTCTTGAAGTAACAGGAGATATAGACGGAGACGGAAAAATTACAGTAAATGACCTAGCTAGATTAAAGTTACACCTTATTAAAGTTGAACAATTATCAAAAACAAAAGCAAATGCTGCAGACTTTGATAAAAATGAAGAATGTGGTATAGGAGATATGGCAGATATGAAATTAATACTAATTGGATTAAAGAAAGTAAAATAAGTAAAAAAGATTCCTAAATTATAATACATAATTTAGGAATCTTTTAGCTATAAACTATATAATAAAAAACATTATTAACAAATATAAATGATTAAAAAGAAAAATACTAAGCAATTAAATTTGCCTAAATTCAAAAAGTATAGTATAATGGAAAAAGGAAGACATTATGTCATCCTAATATATAGAGCACAAATGAGCTCTAACAAAAGTAAAGGAGAAAAGAAAAATGACGAAGGACAGCAAGAGAAATAACCGTTTTAAGCGGTACAAGGGAAAGCGAGTGAGGGAAAAGACAAAAAGCAAAGGATACAGCGGCATCGCAATCCTGCTTGTGATTACGATGTTATCTACAGCCATGATGGTGTATAGAATCAAAACAGTAACATCTTCCAAGGAAGACTCAGAGAACAACAGCAACAGCACCATTACCACTGACGCTACAGCAGACGAAAGCCTCGCCGACACTATCACTGTTCCGACCACAGCCCCCAACACTGTACCCTCCACTAATGTTAACACAATCAACAATACGGACGATTCAGCAAGAATATATCCGGTTGACCAGAACGAAGACTCTGAAAACGTCAGAGACCACAAAGAAGCATCAAACGTTTCAGAGGAAAATGCCCCGGCAGATCCAACAAACGCTCCAGAGGAAAATGCACCGGTAGATCCAACGAACACTCCAGAGGAAAATGCACCAGCAAATCCAACGAATGCTCCAGAGAAAGAGATGCCAGCAGAGCCAACAAACGTTCCAGATGAAGACATGACAATAGAGCCATCAAACGTTCTAGAAGAAGATGTACCAGTAAAGCCATCGGATACTCCAGAAGCAATAGAACCGTATTTTAATTATACAGCAGACGATGTCAAACTCCTAGGTGACCTTATGTATGCCGAAGAAGGAGTATTGATTTATTTGAGTGAATACACTGACCAAATTAACTACGAAGAAGCAAAAGAAGCACACAAACTTTGTGGAAGTGTTCTATTACATTTGCTGGAACTAGGAATTTGTGGAGATGATATGCAGAGTATTATTTTTACAGGTAATGCTTATGCGCAGATAACAAGAGATCGGATTTTAAGTGGGCAATTGGAAGTACCGCAAGAAGTTTATGAATGGGCAGAAGAACTTTTAAGGGATGGACCAATCGGACCTAAAAATTTGGTATTTCAAGCTGAATTTATTCAAGGCCCAATATATAGACATATATATAATCAATATTTCTGCACAAGTGAGTATTTCCCGGCCGAATAAGCCATTTTAAAAAGCAAGGAGAAAAGCAATGCAATTCCCTTGCTTTTCTCCTTTTATAAATAATTGTGTTGTTAAAATACACCAAGGAGGTGGTGTGGCAGCACCAATTGCATCACAAGTGTTAGGAGAAGTGCTACCATATTTGGAAATTAGTAAAGACAATGAAAACGAGGAAAATATAAAAGAAAAAATAGAAATGCCAAGAATTATAGGAATGACAGTTAAGGAAGCAGAAAAAGTTCTAAAAGAATATGAATTGAACTTACAGATTAATACAGAACAAGAAATAGATAAAGAGCAAGCAATCATAAAAGAACAAGTACCAACTAACGGAATTGAAGTATATAAAGGAAGTAATATCTCTGTAAAAATAGAATAAAATTAATGTCAAAAAATGAAATTTCACTATATACAAAAGAAAATTTTAGTTATATAATGTAACTGGAAAAATGGAAATTTTGCAAGGAGGGAGTTTATGGAACTCAAAAAAATATTAGCAGGAATAGACAAATTAAAAGTTAGAGGTACATTAGATAGAGACATAGCAAATTTAACAAACGACTCTAATATGGTAAAAGATAATGATATGTTTGTCGCGATAAAGGGATTTAAAACCGATGGACATGAACATATAGAAGAAGCCATTCAAAATGGAGCAAAAGTGATTTTAGCACAAGAAAATGAAATAACAAAAGAAACCGTTGAGAAAATACCAGAAGATGTAACAATAATATTGGCTCCAGACACTAGATATGCACTTGCAATTGCTTCATGTAACTATTACAACAATCCTTCAAAAAAAATGAAATTAATTGGTGTTACAGGCACAAAAGGAAAAACAACAACAACATATATGATTAGAGACATTTTAGAAAAACAAGGAATAAAAGTAGGATTAATAGGGACTGTGGCAGCCTATATTGGAGATAAAAAAATAGAGAAAAATGATAATACTACCCCAGAAAGCTTAAAACTACAGGAAATATTAGCAAAAATGTTAAAAGAAAAATGTGAAGTAGTTGTAATGGAAGTATCTTCTCAAAGCTTAAAACTATCGAGAGTAGCAGGATGCGAATTTTATATGGCAGTGTTTACTAACTTAGCAGAAGACCATATTAGTGAAAGAGAACATCCAAATATGGAAGACTATTTTGAATCTAAAGTAAAACTCTTTAAAATGTGTAAAACAGGGCTAATTAATGCAGATGACCTATATGCAATTACTATTCCAAAATTAGTACCAGAATGTAATTTTACAACATATGGAATTGACAATACATGCAACTTGTTAGCAAAGGATATTACAGTAACAAACCAATGTGTTGACTTTAAAGTAAAATTAGGAGATAAAAACGAAAGAGTTAAAGTGTCAATTCCAGGAAGATTTAGTGTATATAATGCTCTTGCAGCAATTAGTGTTGCATTAAAATTTGGTTGTAGTAGTGAAAATATAAAAGAAGCATTGATGAATATTAGAGTTCCAGGAAGAAGTGAGCTTGTTGACAATAAACTGGGATTAACTATTATGATTGATTATGCACATACTCCAGAAAGTTTAGAAAAAATATTAAGCGCTGTAAAAATTTATACAAAAGGAAGAGTCATTAGTGTATTTGGATGTGGAGGAGACAGAGATAAAATAAAAAGACCAATGATGGGAGAAGCATCAGGAAGAGTAGCAGATTATACAATTATTACTTCAGACAATCCAAGAACAGAAGAACCAGAAAAAATTATAGAAGATATTGAAAAAGGAATAAAAAAGACAAAAGGAAAATATGAATGTATTGTAAATAGAGTAGAAGCAATAAGAAAAGCAATCAAGATGGCAAATCCTAAGGATATAATTGTACTTGCAGGAAAAGGCCATGAACAATACCAAGAAATACAAGGAGAAAAATATCCTTTTGATGAGAATTTAATTGTAAATGAAATAATAGAGGAAGAAATGGAAAAAAAGAAAAAGAAAGACTAAGGAGGAAATTTTATGCAATTTCAAACGAAAATATTACTACTATCCTTTATAGCTAGCGTAGTTGTTTCTATGATAATTGTACCAATTTTAAGAAGACTAAAGGTAGGTCAAATTGAAAGAAGAGAGGGACCAGAATCCCATTTAAAAAAACAAGGTACTCCAACAATGGGAGGTATTATTATGATAATAGTCATCATAGCAATAACAGGAATATGTTATTATGACTATCATAATGATCCAGAACAAGCACAAATTGCAACAAATCTATTACCATTACTATTTGTTACAATAGGATTTGGAATAATAGGCTTTATAGATGACTTTAAAAAATTAGTATTGAAAAATACAAATGGATTAAGTCCAAAAGCAAAAATGCTAGGACTATTAATTGTAGCAGTTGGTTACACAATTATTTTAACAAATGTACTTCATATAGAAACAGATATTTTTATTCCATTTATGGAGCAATATATTGTTTTACCAATATGGATTTATATACCACTTGCAATTGTCGTAATGCTTGCTACAACAAATGCAGTTAATTTAACCGACGGAATTGATGGCCTATCAACAAGTGTTACAACCATTATTATCACATGCTTAACAGTAATTTCAATCATATTTGAAATAAAAGAAATAACCATATTTGGAAGTATTTTAATTGGTACTTGCTTAGGATTTTTACTATTTAATTTACATCCAGCAAAAGTAATGATGGGAGATACAGGCTCATTAATGCTAGGAGGAGCTATTGCAGGAATTGCTTTATATTTAAAGATGCCATTACTTTTATTAATTATTGCTATTATACCAGTTATAGAAACACTTTCTGTTATGATACAAGTAGCTCATTTTAAAAGAACAGGCAAAAGAATATTTAAAATGGCACCATTACATCACCATTTTGAACTATCAGGCTGGAAAGAAAATAAAATTGTATCTGTATTTAGCTTAATTACATTACTATTCTGTTTTGCAGGATTGGTGATAATATAGGATATAGATAACCAAGAGAAAGGAAGGATAAGAAAAAGTGCAAAGCAAAGTAGAAAACAGAGTTCAAAATAAAAAACAAAAAGGAACTCAAAATAAACCTGCAAGTATTGAAAGAAAAACAGAAAAGCCAATAGACTTTGTCCTTATTATTATTATAATTTTACTATTATCCTTAGGAATTGTTATGGTATTATCAGCAAGTGCACCATCAGCATTATCAGAATCAGGAAACAGTTATACTTATGTAACAAGGCAAGCAATATTTGCTGTAGCAGGTTTAATAGCAATGTATTTTACTTCAAAAATAGATTACCGTATTTACAAAAAATTTTATAAAATAATCTATGTTTTCTCAGTAGGAATTTTATTACTCGTATTAATACCAGGAATAGGAAGCTCTGCAAATGGTGCAACAAGATGGATTAATTTAGGATTTACACAATTTCAACCATCAGAGCTAACAAAAATTGGACTAATTATATTCTATGCAGGATATTTAGCAGACCACAAAGACGAATTAAGAGATTTTAAAAAAGGTTTTTTAAAACCTCTTATATTTGTTGCAATACCTGTAGGAATTGCTTACTTTATTCAAAACCATTTAAGCGTTGGTTTGGTAATGGGGTTAATTACAGTAATTATGATGTTAGTAGCAGGTTGCAGAATTACACACTTTATTATGACAGGTTTGGTAGTAGGTGGATTTGGAAGTGGAATATTAGGATTATATATGGCATCTAAAGGAGAAAGTGCAGGAGCAGAAAATTTTAGAATTGATAGAATTTTAAGTTTTATGAATCCGTGGGATGATCCATTAGGAACAGGGTATCAAGCAATTCAAAGTTTATATGCAATTGGATCAGGAGGACTATTCGGTGCAGGATTAGGAGAAAGTAAACAAAAATATTTATATATTCCAGAACCACAAAACGACTTCATATTTTCTATTTTAGCAGAGGAATTAGGATTTATAGGATGCACAATTGTTATTATTCTATTTGCTTTATTTGTATGGAGAGGAATTTTAATTGCTATGAAAGCACCAGATATGTTTTCTAGCCTTTTAGCTACAGGAATAACAGCACTTGTGCTAATTCAAGTAGTAATTAATATAGGAGTTGTTACAAGCTCTATTCCAAATACAGGTATGCCATTACCATTCTTTAGTGCAGGAGGAACAGCAATCATTATATTACTAGCAATGTGTGGTATTTTATTAAATATATCGAAAAAAACATCAAAAATATAAGGAGAGATTATCTATGAAAGTTGTAATAGCAGCAGCAGGAACAGGAGGACATATCAACCCGGGAATTGCCATTGCAAATAAAATAAAACAAGAAGAACCAAATTCAAATATCATTTTTATAGGTACAGATAGAGGATTAGAAACAGATTTAGTACCACGAGCAGGATATGAATTAAAAAAAATAGATGCACATGGAATTGAACGAAAACTAACATTATCAAATTTAAAAAATTTATATAAAACAATAAAATCAATAGGAAAGGCAAAAAAAATATTAAAAGAATTTAATCCAAACATAGTAATAGGTACAGGAGGATACATCTGCATGCCAGTAATAACGGCAGCTAATAAATTAAAAATACCAACAATGCTACATGAGAGTAATGCATTTCCAGGAGTATCTGTAAAACTATTATCAAAGAAAGTAAATACAGTATTAGTAGGATTCGAAGATGCAAAAGAAAGACTACCAAATGCAAAGAAAGTTGTTGTTACAGGCACTCCAACCAAAATAAAGAAAAGAAATATTTCAAATAATCAAATTCTTCAAATAAAAAAAGAAATTGGATTACAAGATAATCAAAAACCAACAGTATTAATATTTGGAGGTAGTCAAGGAGCACAGAGCATAAATAAAAGTATAATTAATATAATTACCAAAAAGCTAAATAATACATATCAAATAATATGGTCTGTAGGCCAAACACAGTATGACAAAATAAAAGAACAACTAGCCAGTCAAAAAATAGATATAGAAAATATTCAAAATGTAAAGGTTATGCCATATATTTATAATATGGAAGAAATGATGAATATGGTAGATTTGGTTGTATGCAGAAGTGGAGCTATGACAATTACAGAAATATCAATTGTAGGAAAACCAGCAATTTTTATTCCATTTCCTTATGCAACAGAAAACCATCAAGAGTATAATGCAAAAGTACTAGAAAAATGTGAAGCTGCTAAAATTATATTGGATAAAGATCTAAATGAAGAAATTTTAAACAAAACAATTAATTCTATTATTTCAAATAAAGAAATTATAGAAAAGATGTCGAAAAATGCAAATAAAGTTTCAATTCCAAATGTTGAGGAAAAAATATACCAAGAGATAAAAAAGGTTATAAAAAATAAATAAAAATATAATTAAATATAAAAAAATAAATTTGTCTTTTTGAAAATAAAAAAATTTACAATAAATGGAAAAGTATGGAATCATCCATACTTTTTATATTTTAATCAAAAAAGAAAAAATGCTATTGTCGAAAAGCGTCGAATGCAGGCATACGAATATTCTTGCGTTTTAAAAATATATATAATATAGTAAATAAGCATTTAAAATAAAAAGGAGGATAACCAAAGATGGAGTACAGAAAAAAGCTGTATGGAACAACAATAATAGATAGTTCTGATTCAGAAGAAATACAAAGCAATCAAAAAATAGAACTAGAATATTATGAAATTCAAAGTAACAGAAGGCTTTTAGAAGAAGAAGGACAATATGGAGTAGAAATCATTAAGAAAAAAGTAAAAGATGAAATAACAGATATTGAAGGAAAAGTAATGAAGCATATATTTCAAACAGAAAAAGATATATGCCAATTATTAGAAAAATTAATGAACAATAAAGTAACACCAATATCATTAGAAGATGTTATAGCAGACATGAAATCAGTTTAAGGAATAACCTTAAGCTGATTTTTTAAAACACAAGTTTTAGAAAATTTATTGTGGCATTATCAAATATTAATTACAAATTTAAGAGGAAACCCTTGCAAAAAAATAAAATATAGTCTATTATACTATATAGCTTTTTAGAAAAAGGAGGAAATATGGCAGATAAATTAATCATTGTAGAATCCCCAGCAAAAGCAAATACCATTAAAAAGTTTCTAGGAGGAAGTACAAAAGTAGTTGCTTCTATGGGGCATATTAGAGATTTACCAAAATCGAAACTAGGTGTTGACGTAGAACATGATTTTGAACCAGAATATATTAACATTAGAGGAAAGGGAGACTTAATAAAAAGCTTAAAAAAAGAAGCAAAAAACGCAAAAAAAGTATATCTTGCAACTGACCCTGACCGTGAAGGAGAAGCAATTGCATGGCATTTAGCACATATATTAGACATACCAGAAGATAGTGTATGTAGAGTAACATTTAATGAAATTACAAAAGAAACAGTAAAAGAATCTATAAAAAAACCAAGAAAAATAGATATGAATTTAACAGATGCACAACAGGCAAGAAGAGTATTAGATAGAATAGTGGGATATAAAATGAGCCCACTTCTATGGAAAAAAGTAAGAAGAGGCTTATCAGCAGGAAGAGTGCAATCAGTTGCTGTAAAATTAATAGTAGATAGAGAAGAAGAAATAGAGAAATTTATTCCAGAAGAATATTGGAACATATTTGCAACACTATTAGATGAAAATTCAAATAAGACATTTAGTGCAAAATTTTATGGAAAAGATGGAAAAAAAGTAGAAATTCATACAAAAGAACAAGTAGATGAAATTTTAAAAAATATTGGTAAAAACAAATTTATAGTAACAGACATCAAAAAAGGAGAAAAGAAAAGGACACCAGCACCTCCTTTTACAACGAGTACAATGCAACAAGAAGCTTCTCGAAAACTAGGATTTACATTAAAGAAAACCATGTCAGTAGCACAAGGATTATATGAAGGAGTACATGTAGGAGAAAAAGGAACTGTAGGACTTATTACTTACATGAGAACAGACTCAACAAGAATTTCAGAAGAAGCAAGGTCAGCAGCTAAAAAACAAATTACAAATGCATATGGTGAACAATATTATGAAAATAGATATTATAAAACAAAAGAAAATTCGCAAGATGCTCACGAAGGCATTAGACCAACTTATGTTGACTTAGAACCAGAAAAAATAAAAGAATACTTAACAACAGATCAATATAAACTATATCGTTTAATTTATAACCGATTTTTAGCAAGCCAAATGGCAACAGCAATCTATGATACAATTTCAGCAAACATAGATGTTAATCAATATAACTTTAAGGCAAGCGGTCAAACATTAAAATTTAAAGGATTTATGACCTTGTACGTAGAAACTACAGATGATAAACAAGAAGAGGAAGAAAATACTTCAATACCAGATTTAATAATTAATCAAGAAGTAATAAAACAAAAAATAGAAACAAAACAAAGCTTTACAGAACCACCACCACGTTATACAGAAGCTAGCTTAGTAAAAGCATTAGAAGAAAAGGGAATAGGGCGTCCAAGTACATATTCACCAACAATAACAACAATTTTAGAAAGAAGATATATAGAAAAAGAGCAAAAACAACTAGTACCAACAGAATTAGGAAAAATAGTAAACAAACTATTAACAGAAAATTTCTCAGACATTATCAATGTGGAATTTACTGCTAAAATTGAAGAAAATTTTGATAGTGTAGCAGAGGGAAAAGAAAATTGGAAAAGCATTATAAGAGAATTTTATGGACCATTCCAAAAACAAGTAGAAAAAGTAGAAAAAGAATTAGAACATGTAGAATTAGTAGAAGAAGTTTCAGATGTACCTTGTGACAAATGTGGAAGAATGATGGTTATAAAATATAGTAGATATGGAAAATTTTTAGCATGCCCAGGATATCCAGAATGTAAAAATACAAAAACAATAGTAGAAACAATTGACATACCATGTCCAAAATGTGGAGGAAAGATTCAGATACGTAAGTCAAAGAAAGGTAGAAAATTTTATATTTGTGAAAATAATCCGGAAAAATGTGATTATATTTCATGGAATACGCCAGCAAAAAATTAGTTAAAGAAAGATTAGTTATAGTTGAAAAAAACATAATATTATGATAAAATATCTCACTAGTAATTAGTGGGGGGATAATAACATGGGACAGAATGATGAACAATATAAAATATTTAAACAAGTCATTCACACATTTTATCAAAACAACTATAAAAAAGAAGAAGCAATTCAAAAAGAAATATTAGAAAAGAATATTGGATTTGAACCCAAATTAATATATGATTCTTTCAAAAAAAGCCTAAAATTAGAATTAAAAATAGGTGATAAACAATTCTACCGTATTAAAAGTTTAACCGAATTTTATGATAGGATGTTAAAAAAGGAATTATATAAATATGGAACAAAATTAGAATTCATCCACACAGAAGAAGCTTTCGCCAAAAAAGACGAGAAGCTTCTTAATTATATCCTAAAATATGCAGAGATTATTAAATATGCAAATGAGGTTGCTGGAAGTTATGGAAGATATATAAAAGCAATCAGTGATGAATATATTACAATTTCAAACACTGGACTAGATGAGCTATTTGAAGTATTAAAAGAGAGAAAAATAGCATTTAAAAAAGACTATACAGAAAAAACAATAGAATTTCTTTGCCAAAAACCGGATATAAAATTTCAAGTAGAATATGATGAAGAAAGAGAAGACTATGTAATAAAAACCAATATAGATGTATTCTCCTATGACATATTAGAAGGTAAAGAATATATTTATTTTTTGACAGAAGATAAATTATATCAATGTAATAAAAATTTCGATGAAACAGTTTTAAAATTATTACAAATTTTTAGAAGTAACTATACACAAGAAATTAGATTTAAAAGTGATGAACTATCAAATTTTTGCTCTTTAGTATTTCCAAACATTAAAGAAGAAGTAGACCTAAGCAAGCTAGAACCCAATATAATTAATCAATACATTCCAGAAGAATTATTTGTAAAAGTATATTTAGACACCAATGAAAAAAATTTTATTATAGCAGATATTAAATTTGTATATGGAGAAAAAGAATTTAATCCATTGATAGAGCAAAAAGAAGAATTAGCAAGAGACATTTCAAAAGAAAATGAAGTTTTAGATATTTTTATACATACAGGTTTCATGTTAGATAAAGAAAAGGCACGATTAGTGTTGGCAGAAGAGGAAAAAATATATCAGTTTTTATCAACAGAAATTGATATATATATGCAAAAGTTTGAAGTGTTAGCAACTGAAAGATTTAAACAAAAAGAAATAAGAGAACCTAAGATAGGAAATTTAGGAATTAAAATAGAAGACAATTTCTTAAAAATTGATTTTTCAAATGTAGACTTTGATATTGAAGAATTAAGAACAATTATGCAAAAATACAGACTAAAGAAAAAATATCATCGCTTGAAAGACGGTAGCTTTTTACAATTAGAAAATAATGAAACAATGAGTTTTATAAGTAATATTACAGATGAGCTAGACATAGACTATCGTCAAATTGAAAAAGGAGAAATTAAAATTCCAATTTATCGAGGCATGTATTTAGACAGATTACTGAAAGACATAAAAGGAACGAATATAACTAAAACAAACGAATTTAAGGAATTCGTAAATAGTGTTGATAAAAAAGAATTAAATGAAGAAATAAGAGTACCAGAAAATTTAAATGCAGAATTAAGAAATTACCAAAAAATAGGATTTCAATGGCTAAATGTACTAGACTCTTATCATCTAGGCGGAATATTAGCAGATGACATGGGATTAGGAAAAACATTACAAATGATTGTTGTAATATTGGACTATGTAAATCGTCAAAAAAATCCTAAAACAAGTATCGTAGTATGCCCAAGTTCACTTTCACTAAATTGGGATAGTGAAATTAAAAAATTTGCACCAACACTAAATAGCTTGGTTATTAGAGGAAATGCAGAAGAACGAGCAAAACAAATAAAGAAAATCAATGGATACGATATAGTCATAACTTCGTATGATTTATTAAAAAGAGACATTGAGTTATATAAAGAATTAAATTATGAATTCAAATATATTATTGCAGATGAAGCACAATATATAAAAAACAATAATACACAAAACTCAAAGGCAATTAAATCAATTCAAGCAGAGACAAGATATGCATTAACAGGAACTCCTATTGAAAATTCTTTATCAGAATTATGGTCTATTTTTGACTTTATAATGCCAGATTATTTATTTGGATATAAAAAATTTAAAGAGCTATATGAAATACCAATTATACGAGACAATGATGAAAACACAATGAAAAGACTGAAAATGCTAATAGAGCCATTTATCTTAAGAAGAATAAAAAAAGAAGTTTTAACAGAACTTCCAGACAAAACAATTACAATTCTAAATAACGAAATGCAAGAAGAACAATTAAAAATATATATGTCTTATGTAGCAAATGCAAGAAAAGAAGCCATAAAAGAAATTAATGAAAACGGTTTGGAGAAAAGTCAAATAAAGATATTGGCATTACTAATGAGATTAAGACAAATTTGCTGCCATCCATCATTATTTATTGATAATTATAAAGGAGAAAGTAGCAAACTAAACCAATGTGCAGAAGTAATAAAAGATGCGGTATCAGCAGGACATAAAATATTACTATTTTCAGGTTATACTAGTATGTTTGACATTATAGAAGAAAAATTAAAAGAAGAGAAAATTAAATATTTTAAGTTAACTGGTCAAACAAAAGTTGGCGATAGAATTAAATTAGTAGATGAATTTAATGAAAATACAGATATAAAAGTATTTTTAATATCATTGAAAGCTGGAGGAACAGGTTTAAATTTAATAGGAGCAGACATGGTAATTCATTATGATCCATGGTGGAATATATCAACAGAAAATCAAGCAACAGATAGAACATATAGAATAGGACAAAAAAAGAATGTTCAAGTATATAAATTAATTACCAAAAATTCAATTGAAGAAAAAATATATGATTTACAACAAAAAAAGGCACAATTGGCAGAAAATTTACTTTCAACAGAAACTACGTTTATTAATAAATTGTCAAAAGAAGATATAATGTCACTTTTCGAATAAAAGGAGAAATAAATGAAAGATTATATAACAGTTATTGGAGGAGGACTTGCAGGCTCAGAAGCAACATACCAGATTGCAAAAAGAGGAATTAAAGTAAAACTATATGAAATGAAACCACTAAAATTTTCACCAGCTCATAGCAATAAAAATTTAGCCGAAATTGTATGTAGTAATTCTTTTAAATCGAATTTAATAACAAATGCTTGTGGATTATTAAAAGAAGAACTTAGAAGATTGGATTCTTTACTAATCAAAACAGCAGATAAAGTATCTGTTCCAGCAGGACAAGCATTAGCAGTAGACAGAAAAAAATTTTCAGAAGAAATTACAAATACACTAAAAAGCATGAAAAATGTGGAAATCATACATCAAGAAGTAGGAAAAACTGGAGATAATATAAGCTTACAAGACATAATAAAAGATAGCATTACAATTATTGCAACTGGACCACTTACTTCTGATGCTTTATCACAAGAAATATCAAATGTGATTAAACAAGACAAATTGCATTTCTATGATGCGGCAGCACCAATAATTGAGAAAGAAAGTATTAATATGCAAATTGCTTTTGAAGGAAATCGTTATGAACAAGAAAGAGGAAAAGAAGAAAGCATAGAAGAATGGCAAAACAGAATTAAAAATAAAGAAGCAAGCTATATCAACCTACCAATGAATCAAGAAGAATATGAAAAATTTTATGATGGACTAGTTAAAGCAGAAGTAGTAGAACTACATGAGTTTGAAAAAAGAGAAATTTTTGAGGGATGTATGCCAATTGAAGTGATGGCCAAAAGAGGAAAAGACACATTAAGATTTGGACCATTAAAACCAGTAGGATTTACAGATTTAAGAACAGGGAAAATACCATATGCAGTTGTTCAATTAAGACAAGATAATTGTGAAGGAACGATGTATAACATGGTAGGTTTCCAAACAAACCTAAAATATGGCGAACAAAAAAGAGTATTTCAAATGATACCAGGATTACAAAATGCAGAATTTATAAAATATGGTGTTATGCATAGAAATACATTTATTAATTCACCAGAGCTATTAGATGAAACCTATCAATTAAAAAACAACTCCAATGTCTATTTTGCAGGACAGATAACTGGAGTAGAAGGGTATGTAGAATCTATTAGCTCAGGAATGGTGGCTTCATTAAATGCAATTAAACAATTTCAAACATATTTCAATGTAAATGAAGAAAATCAGAAAAATAAAATTGTTTTTTCAGAAGAAACGATGATTGGAGCATTAGCAAAATATATTTCAACGCAAAATGAAAACTTTCAACCAATGAATGCAAACTTTGGAATTTTGCCAGAATTACCCGAAAAAATAAAGGACAAAAAACAAAGATATGAAAAATTATCAGAAAGAGCACTGTATAAATTAGGGCTTGTATAGCTAAAAAACAAGAAATATTGACAAAAAGTGTAAATTAAGGTATAATAAAACATAGGTGTTATGTAAAACGAACGAAAGAGAGAAAGGAGATTTTAGAATTATGGAAGAGTTTGAAAACGAAAATATAGACGATTTACAAGAAATGACGGTTGAAGACTTAGTAGATTTAAAGGTAAGATTAGAAGAGAGAATTGATGAAATTAATGACTACTTAGAAAATTATGAAGCATATAATAATGACATAATGGATGAATAAAAAAATAAAAGAAGAGAGGGATGAAAATATGGCAGATCAATCAGATATAAACAAACAAATGGAGAAGTTAAACAAAGAATATAGTAAGGCTAAAAAAAATTATGAAACATTATTAGCAGACAAATCAAAAGAGAAAGAATTAGATAGAATTTTGGCAGATTACAAACTCATGATTGCACAAAACGAAAGTGATGAGAAAAATGGAAGACCAAAGACTCATAGTGAATCAGATTTAAAAGCACAAAAAGATGCTGAAAAAAAGGCAAAAGAAGAATTAGAAGAACATTTGGAAAAACTAAAAGACGCAGAGAAAAAAGTAAATAATAGAATGGCAGAATTAGAACGTATGCCTGGAATGAAAGAATATCTAAATGATGTATTAGGAAGAAGATACGAAAAATCTGCTAAGCAATCACAAAAAGTGATAGAAGCATATACAGATTTAAAAGAAATATTAAAAGAACACCCAAATATTCAAGGAACAGTAAATTCAATTGTAAAAATGAATAGACAAGTTGATTCATTACAATCTAAAATAGAAAAAATAAAAGCAATTCCAGATACTAAAAGAACTCCAGAACAGATAAAGGAATTAAAAGAAAATGAACAAAAATTACATGAGATACAAGGAGATACATCTCCAGATAGAGAGAAAAATATTAAAAACTTAAAACAAGATATAGAAAACTTAGAAAAAATTCCAGAAGCTAGCAGAACTCCTGCACAAAAAGCAGAATTAGATGCTAAAAAACAACAATTAAAGGATACAGAAGGTAAATTTGCACAAACAATTAGTACATTAGATACTTTCTTGAATAGACAATATCCAGATTTTTCAAAAGAAAAACGTGAAATGATAATGGGCTTAAAAACTACTAATTTAGACAAAGCAATTGAAGGACAAGAAAAACATATGCAACATATGAAAGAAGAATATAAAGCAGTAACAGGACATACACTTGAAACAACAGAAAAATCAGCACAACAATCACAACAACAACCAAAACAACCATCTACCCCACAACCAAAAGCATCACAACCAACTGTCCCTGCCAAACTTGGACTATGGGCAAGATTTAAAAGATGGGTAAAAAATGCATGGGAAAGGTCAGTATATTATTACGAAGAGCCAGAACCAGAACCAGAACCGGAGCCAGAACCAAAGCCAGAACCAGAGAAGAATCAAGAACCAGTTAAAAGAGAAAAACCAGCAAGAGCACAAGAATTTAGAAACGCATATAAATATGATATTGTAAAAGACTATATAGACAACAAAGAAGAAGAAATCAAAACAGTTGCTCAAAATTCAAGAAAAACAGCAAGACAAAATTCTGAAAGACAAGATGATGGCTCAAGATAAAAATAAGCCAATAAAAGATTGACAAATACACTTATATATGATAAAATATCAAACGTTATATAAAATGCATAAATGTGCATTTTTATAACGTTTATTTTATTTTTATAGGAGGTGAAATTTAAGTGCCAACAATTAATCAATTAGTAAGAAAAGGAAGAAATACTTCTACAACAAAATCTACAGCACCAGCTTTACAACATGGATACAACTCAAGAAATAAGAGAGTAACAAATAAAAGATCTCCACAAAAAAGAGGTGTTTGTACAGTTGTAAAGACAGTAACACCTAAGAAACCAAACTCTGCATTAAGAAAAGTAGCCAGAGTTAGACTTTCAAACGGATTTGAAGTAACTTCATACATCCCTGGTATAGGACACAACTTACAAGAGCACAGTGTTGTTCTAATAAGAGGGGGAAGAGTAAAAGACCTTCCTGGTGTTAGATACCACATCATTAGGGGAACATTAGATACAGCTGGTGTAAAAGACAGAATGCAAGGCAGATCTAAATATGGAGCAAAGAAACCTAAAAAATAATAATTTTTAGTGAAAGTGGGAGTAATATAAATAATATTACGACTAAAAGCAGTGCATATAACTACTTACTAATTTAAGGTACTTAAATTTGAAATAGATTATACGCACTTACGGAAAAACAAAAAGTGTTTTCCGAGTACCGAGATACAAAAATTTTGTATCAAATACAAATAAGGAGGGAAGAATAGTGCCAAGAAAAGGATATATAGCAAAAAGAGATGTTTTACCAGATCCAATATACAATAGCAAAATTGTTACAAAATTAATTAACAATGTAATGTTAGATGGTAAAAAAACAGTTGCTCAGTCAATCGTTTATGATGCATTCGATATCATAAAAGAAAAAGAGCAAAAAGATCCACTAGAAGTATTTGAAGCAGCATTAGAAAATGTAATGCCTGTCCTTGAAGTAAAAGCAAGAAGAATTGGTGGTGCAACCTACCAAGTTCCAATAGAAATTAGACCAGAAAGAAGACAAACTTTAGGTTTAAGATGGCTTGTAACTTATGCAAGAAATAGACATGAAAAAACTATGGCTGAAAAATTAGCAGCTGAAATAATGGATGCAGTAGCTGGAAACGGTGGAGCTTTCAAAAAGAAAGAAGATATGCATAGAATGGCAGAAGCAAACCGTGCTTTTGCACATTATAAATTCTAAAAAACAAATGAACCTAATAAGGGACATATATTATGAAATATATATAGTAGGAGGAAGAAAATGGCTGGAAGAGAGTTTCCTTTAGAGAAAACAAGAAATATAGGAATCGTTGCCCACATAGATGCAGGAAAAACAACAACAACAGAGAGAATACTTTTCTATACAGGTAAAACCCATAAAATAGGAGAAGTTCACGAAGGTGAAGCTACTATGGACTGGATGGTTCAAGAGCAAGAAAGAGGTATCACAATTACTTCTGCAGCTACAACTTGCCAATGGCTAGGAAATAGAATTAACATTATTGATACTCCTGGACACGTAGATTTTACTGTAGAAGTTCAAAGATCTTTAAAAGTACTTGATGGAGCTGTTACAATTTTAGCTGCTAAGGGTGGAGTTCAACCACAAACAGAAACAGTTTGGAGACAAGCTGATAAATATCAAGTTCCAAGAATGGTATATGTAAATAAAATGGATATTACAGGTGCTGACTTTATGCTTTGCGTTAATCAATTACGCAACAGATTACAAGCAAATGCAGTTCCAATCCAATTACCAATTGGAGCAGAAGACAATTTCAAAGGAATTGTAGATTTAATAAAAATGAAAGCTTTCGTGCATAAAGATGATTTAGGAAAAGTAATTGAAGAAGGTGAAATTCCAGAAGAATTAAAAGCACAAGCAGAAGAATATAGAGCAAAAATGATCGAATCTGCAGCAGAACAAGATGATGAATTAATGATGAAATATTTAGATGGTGAAGAACTATCTGAAGAAGAAATCAAAAAAGGAATCAGAATTGGTACAATCAATAACAAGATTGTTCCTGTTGTATGTGGTTCATCATACAAAAATAAAGGAGTTCAAGAACTTCTAAATGCAGTAGTTGACTTTATGCCTTCTCCATTAGACATACCTCATATTAAAGGTGTAACAATGGATGGAGAAGAAACAGAAAGAAAAACATCTGATGAAGAACCATTTGCTGCATTAGCATTCAAAATTGCAACAGACCCATTTGTTGGAAAACTTTGTTTCTTCAGAGTTTATTCAGGAACATTAGATGCAGGTTCTACAATTTTAAATGCAAATAAAGACAAAAAAGATAGAATGGGAAGAATTCTATTAATGCATTCAAATCATAGACAAGATATAGACAAAGTTTATGCAGGAGATATTGCTGCAGCAGTTGGATTAAAAGAAGTATCAACAGGAGATACACTTTGTGATCCAAATCATCCAGTAATATTAGAATCAATGGAATTCCCAGAACCAGTTATTGATATCGCTATTGAACCAAAAGATAAGGCAAATAGTGAAAAGATGGGTATTGCTTTAGCAAAATTAGCTGAAGAAGATCCTACATTCAAAACATATACAAATCAAGAAACTGGTCAAACTGTTATCGCTGGAATGGGTGAGCTTCACCTAGATATTATCGTAGACAGATTAAAAAGAGAATTCAAAGTTGAATGTACAGTAGGTAAACCACAAGTTTCTTACAAAGAGACAATTAGAAATAAAGTAAAAGTAGAAGGAAAATTCATTCGTCAATCAGGTGGACGTGGACAATATGGACACGTATGGTTAGAAATGGAACCATTAGAGCCAGGAAAAGGTATTGAATTTGAGAGCAAAATCGTTGGTGGTGTTGTTCCAAAAGAATATATTAAACCAATTGAAGAAGGAATTAGAGAAGCAGCTGAAAGCGGTGTACTTGCAGGATACCCAGTAATCGACTTCAAAGCTACTTTAGTAGATGGTTCATACCATGAAGTTGACTCTTCAGAAATGGCATTCAAAATAGCAGGTTCAATGGCATT
>CANRMM010000041.1 GCA_947631745.1 uncultured Clostridia bacterium | reverse complement strand
AGAGCCACTGGTAAGTGGCAGCAGTAATAGTGATGCGATGTCAAATATTCAATACCGCCTTTAGGTGGTAAGCAAGTGATGTCCCTTCTAGGGACTGAGCAAACCACCCGTTCACGGGTGGTTATGATTATTTTATTTTGATATTTTAACATTTTTTACAGGACTCCAATTAGAGTAGAAGTTTGTTCCTGAAACAGTTTTGTAAGTACGAACACGTACATAATATGTTTTTCCTTTTGTTAATTTTGAAATCGTTGTTGATGTTGTACTATTTTTCTTAACTGTTGTTGTTTTTACATCTTTCTTAAAGTTTTTGTCTGTTGAATATTGAATTTGATATCCAGTTACAACTGTATTTTTAGCGTATGTTACTTTCATTGTCTTGCTACTAGAATTACTTATTTTTGAAATTTTAATTGCTGGTGGATTTACTGTGACTGTAATCTTTTTTGTTGCTTTATTGTATCCCGATGTTGCATTTGCTGTAATTGTAATAGTAGCTTTTCCTATAAATCCTTTTTTGATTGTTACTTTTCCTGAGCTATTTACTGTTACATCTTTATTATTACTGCTATAAGTTAGTTTTGCATTTCCTGCTTGTTTTGCTCCTATTAAGAAGCTTTGATTTTTGTTAGCATAAGTTTTTGTAAAGTTTGATGCTGTAATTTTATTATCTATTTTCTTAGTGCTTATTGTAATTTTCTTTGTTACTTCATTATACTTTTCTGTTGCATTTGCTTTTATTGTAATAGTTGCTGTTCCTGCATATCCTGCTTTTATTGTTACTTTTCCTGAGCTATCCACTGTTATATTTTTGTTATCACTACTATAAGTTAGTTTTGCATCTCCTACTTGTTTTGCTCCTATTAAAAAGCTTTGTTTCTTTAATGAATAATTTTTAGTAATATTAGATGCTGTTATAGTATTATTAGCTTTTTGAACAGTAATTGTTATATTTTGGGTTGCTTTATTGTATCCTGATGTTGCATTTGCTGTAATTGTGATAGTTGCTTTTCCAACAAATCCTTTTTTAATTGTTACTTTTCCTGAACTATTTACTGTTACATTGCTATTATCACTGCTATAGCTTAATTGTGCATTTCCTTTTTGCTTTGCTCCTACTGAGAAACTTTGGTCTTTATTTGCGAATGATTTTGTGATATTTGATGCTGTAATTTCATTATCTATTCTCTTTGTGCTTACTGTAATTTTATTTGTTGCTTCATTATATGCTTCTGTTGCATTTGCTGTAATTGTGATAGTTGCTTTTCCAACAAATCCTTTTTTAATTGTTACTTTTCCTGAACTATTTACTGTTACATTGCTATTATCACTACTATAACTTAATTGTGCATTTCCTTTTTGTTTTGCTCCTACTGAGAAGCTTTGATCTTTGTTTGAGAATGATTTTGTAATATTTGATGCTGTAATTTCATTATCTATTCTCTTTGTGCTTACTGTAATTTTCTTTGTTGCTTCATTGTATGCTTCTGTTGCTTTTGCTTTTATTGTTATTGTTGCTGTTCCTGCATATCCTGCCTTTATTGTTACTTCTCCTGAGCTATTTACTGTTATATTTTTATTATCACTACTATAACTTAATTGTGCATTTCCTTTTTGCTTTGCTCCTACTGAGAAACTTTGGTCTTTGTTTGAGAATGATTTTGTGATATTTGATGCTGTAATTTCATTATCTATTCTCTTTGTGCTTACTGTGATTTTCTTTGTTGCTTCATTATATGCTTCTGTTGCTTTTGCTTTTATTGTTATTGTTGCTGTTCCTGCATATCCTGCTTTTATTGTTACTTCTCCTGAGCTATTTACTGTTATATTTTTGTTATCACTGCTATAGCTTAATTGTGCATTTCCTTTTTGTTTTGCTCCTACTGAGAAACTTTGCTCTTTATTTGAGAATGATTTTGTGATATTTGATGCTGTAATTTCATTATCTATTCTCTTTGTGCTTACTGTGATTTTCTTTGTTGCTTCATTATATGCTTCTGTTGCTTTTGCTTTTATTGTTATTGTTGCTGTTCCTGCATATCCTGCTTTTATTGTTACTTCTCCTGAACTATTTACTGTTACATTGCTATTATCACTGCTATAGCTTAATTGTGCATTTCCTTTTTGTTTTGCTCCTACTGAGAAACTTTGTTCTTTATTTGAGAATGATTTTGTAATATTTGATGCTGTAATTTCATTATCTACTTTTTCGATTGTGAATGTTGCTTTTAATGTTCCTTTATAATTACTTTTTCCAGTAACTACTACAGTTGCAATACCTGAATTTATATTATTATTATATTTTACACTATAGTCTTTATCTTTTACTAAGGTTGTTTTATTATTTTTTACAGTAACTACTGGCTCTTTTGCTTTTCCATCATAACTGTAATTTGTTTTTGAAAGTGAAATTTGGCTGTTTGAAATATCTATCACTGTTTCTTTTACTTCTGTGTAATGGCATACTGTGCAAGAACGTTCTTCTTTTCCTTCACTTGCTATCCATTCTCCAAAGCTATGTCCAAGTGCTTTGTCTATAACTTTTTCACTTTTTACTAATTTTTTACAAACACTACAATAATATTCATTTATATGATATCCATCTTTTTCACAAGTTGGTTTTACTTCGTTTACTTTTATAGGTTCTTCCATTTTATGGTTATTGTGTGCTGTAAATGTAATTTTACTTTCATTTCCTAATACGTCTTTTGCAATTACTTCTTTTTGTTCTTGATTTGATGTAGGAATAGCAAAGGTTTTTACTCTATCTGTATTTTTTGTAAATTGGGTTACTTTAGTACCATTTACTGTAATACTATCTATTGCTGTTTCGTCTGTTACTGTGATTGTTGGTAATGAGCAATATACTTTATTTGATTCTACATTTGCAAATTCTGGACCTTCTTCATCATGTACTATAAATGCTTTTATATAACGGTAACTTGTGTAAGAATTTTGTACATCTGTTTTGCTTTTGATACTTGCATTCTCTATAGCACTTTCACCTGAGAATTTGCTAGCCATAATTATATAATTATCACCTAAAAATGTTGGTTTATCATAAAATGCACGTTCTTTTGAATCAAGCTCTAAGCTAAATTCTGTATTTTGTTCATCTCCTACAATAATTCTGTGTGCACTTATTGCACTTTTTTCTGAATTTATTTTTACATTACCACTTGTAAATTTTATATCTCCATTATTTGTGATTCCATGATAACGTGGGCTATCAATTGTTATATTTCCTGTACCTGCAAATACTAAACTGTTATCGTCACTATATGGTGCATATTTACTAGGATCTGATTGATTTTTATCATCTCCTGTTTCAATTCTGATACCTGGAACTATATAAGATGTAAGTTTTACTTCTACTGGTATTGTTTCTGGATGTTCTAGTTCATATTTTGTTGCCTTATTTAAATTTCTTACTTTTTCTACTTTTGGTTCTGGAAGTGCTTTAATACTTAAATTTCCTTCTCCTATTATCTTTACACCTTTTACGCAAGTTCCTTCAAGACCATATCCTGTTATTTTGTTATTTCCTATTAAGGTGATTGTTATATTTGTTTGACGTGGTTTTCCTGAATATGATCCTGGACGTTCTGTATTTCCTTGGTCTGCATCATCTAATGGAAGTATTATTTTTTTAGCAGTTAAATTTTTTAATGTTATATTGTAATTGTGATTGTTTTTTACAATTTGATAATGGTCACTTTCTAAATTTCCATACATGTTTCTATCATTAAAATCAAATTTTTTCATGTCCGAAAAATTAATTATTTCGCCACTTACTCCATTGGCTTTTTCTTGTTGTGCAATCGTTTCCTTTAATTCGTTTACTCTTTCTTCAATTTCTTGTTCCGTTTGTGTGGAACCTTCTGTTGCACTTACTGTTGGGCTTATTATGGAAAACATCATAATAAAGACTAACAATAAAGCAAAGAATGATTTGATATTTAAATTTACTAATTTTTCTTTCATAAGCATGCCTCCCTTTTATTATTTTCTTTGTTACTTTATTATACCTTAAATTTCTATTTTGGTCAATACTTCCATGTTCATTTTTGTGCTATTTTTCGGGCATTTTACGGTATTATTAATATCACTTTTGAGGTTTAATTTTTAAAACAATATTCCTATTTTTGAGATAGCATTAATTATTGTGCATAGAACAATTCCGCAAACTGTTGGTAAGGCGAATGCTAGAAATGCCCATTTCCACCCTCCTGCTTCCTTTTTTATTGTTAATAAAGTTGTACTGCAAGGGAAATGTAATAATGTGAATATCATTGTATTTATTGCTGTGATATATGTCCATCCATTTTGTATTAATATATTTCCAATTGTTGTTGTATTTTCTATGTCTACTAAAATTCCTGATTGCATATAGCACATTAAAATAATTGGTAATACAATTTCATTTGCTGGTAATCCTAAGATAAATGCCGTTAAAATGTATCCATCTAAACCTAATATTCTAGCAAAAGGATCTAAAAAATTTGCAATATATGTCAGTAGATTTATATCTGCAATATGAATATTTGCCATTATCCATATAACTGCTCCTGCTGGAATTGCCACTTGCATTGCTCTTCCTAATACAAATAATGTTCTATCAAATACAGAGCGAATTAGCACCTTTCCTATTTGTGGCTTTCGGTATGGTGGTAATTCTAGTATAAATGATGATGAAATTCCTTTTAAAATTGTCTTTGATAATATTTTTGAAATTATCAATGTCATCATAATTCCTAATAAAACTACTAATAGTACCGTAAGAGTTGATATGATAGAAGAAAATCCTCCTGTTATCCCTCCTGCGAAAAAAATAGTTGCTATTGTGATTAAAAATGGAAATCTTCCATTACATGGTACAAAAACATTTGTTAGCATAGCTATTAGTTTTTCTCGTGGTGAATCAATAATTCTGCATCCAATTACTCCAGCTGCATTACATCCAAATCCCATGCACATAGTTAGAGCTTGTTTTCCGAGAGCTTCCTGCTTTTCTAAAATATTTGTCTAGATTAAATGATAAACGTGGCAAGTATCCTAAGTCTTCCAAAAGAGTAAATAGTGGAAAAAATATTGCCATTGGTGGCAACATTACTGCAATTACCCATGTTAATGTTCGATAAATTCCATCTATTATTATTCCTTTTAGCCAAGCCGGTGCTCCTATTATTTCAAATAAATATATTATTTTTTCTTGTAACCAACCAAAAAATTGTGATAATAGTTGTGATGGATAATTTGCTCCTGTAATTGTGAGCCAAAAAATAATTCCTAGGAATAAAAGCATGATTGGAATTCCAAATTTTTTTGATGTTAATATTTTATCTATTTTTCTATCTCTTTTATTATAAGAAGGATTTTCATATTTTACGACATCACTGCATATATTTTCTGCTTGAAATATGATACTTGAAATAATTTTGCTTTTTACATTTTCCTGTGAAATTCCTTCATTTTCTAATATACCTTTTACTCTTTCTATTTTCTTATGTAAATTTTGATTTTGTTCTAATTGTATTTCTAGCTTTTTTTCAATAGTATTAATAATCCTTTCATCTTTATCTATCAATTTTAGGCAAATCCATCTTGATAAATAAGATGATTTTGTATTTTTTTCTATCTCTGATTGTAATATTTGTATTGATTCTTCTATTACTGGTAAATAAGTTATTTTTTTCGGATTTGGTAAAACTTTTTTCTGACACACTTCTTGTATTGTTTTTATCAAATTGTTTAATGTTTTTTGTTTTCGTGCTATCGTCCCTACTACTGGCACTCCTAGAAGTCTTTCTAATTCTTTTAAATCTATTTGTATTCCTTTTTTCTTTGCTTCATCTAATAAATTAACACAAACAATGATATTAGGTGTTATTTCCATAATTTGATATACTAAATTTAAATTTCTTTCTAAGCATGTTGCATCTACTATAACTACTGTTGCATCTGGATTTCCAAAGCATATATAATTTCTTGCAATTTCTTCCTCTTCTGAGTTTGACATTAAGGAATATGTTCCTGGTATATCTATTAATAAGAATTTATCTTCTTTATATTTACAAATTCCTGCAGCATTTGCAACTGTTTTTCCTGGCCAATTTCCTGTATGTTGATGCATTCCTGTTAATGCATTAAAAACAGTAGATTTTCCTACATTTGGATTTCCGAGCAATTGCAATTGTATAATTACATTTTTCTTTTAATAATTCAATATCTTCATTTAATACTTTGCTTCCTGTTGAATTTCCTGTTAATCCCATAAAGTACCTCCTTGTGGCTTTTATATTATATTTTATGAGATTGCTTTTTTCTTGTGAATTATTTTCAATATTTTAGGAAGAGTATTAAAAAATAAAGAGGACATCATTTTTATAGAAATCCTCTTTATAAATCTATCAATTTTATATTCTTTTATATTTTTATATTCTTTTATATTCTAAAACTTTTAATAAAAAACCCCCACATTAGCCGTAAGTTGAATGAAATTTTAAGAGCCTGTTTACACAGGTGGGTGTCTTGTTGAATGCTACTGGGTTTCTTATATAAATACAAGCATACACGCCACATTCAAAGGCGGACTCCCTTTAATCTTTTGTTGGTTCTAAAATTCCAGCCTACACGTACTACGCAGGGAATAAATTATTTACTTCTTTTATTATTTATATATTATCATATTATTAAATCATTTTCAAGTACTATGTGTAATTTTCTTTTTGTCCAGTAAAAAAGAGTAAAAATTTTTCGCAATAAAAAAAGAAGAAAAAACAAGAAAAACATCAACTTATGTGATAAAA
>CANRMM010000040.1 GCA_947631745.1 uncultured Clostridia bacterium | reverse complement strand
ATAGAAAAGTTCAAAATTTTTGAACTTTTAATAAAAATAAGAAGTACCTGTGGATAACTACCCGGAAAAATCAGGCAGTTACCATATATTACCAATTATAAATAATATATATATAAATAATGAAATTTACTCTTTTTTTCTGTATATAAACCGAAAATATTGACAATACTTAAAAAAATCAATATAATTATACAAGTAAAAATATATAAAAATGTGGAGGATATATGCCAAAAGACAAAAAAAATTTCATTCGAAACTTTAGTATTATAGCACACATTGATCATGGAAAATCAACTCTAGCAGATAGATTGATTGAAATGACAGGTGTGCTTTCAGAACGTGAAATGGAAAGTCAAGTATTGGACAATATGGATATTGAACGAGAAAGAGGAATTACTATAAAGTCACAAGCTGTTCGTATGAAATATAAAGCAAAAGATGGAGAAGAATATGAATTAAATTTGATTGATACACCAGGGCACGTAGATTTTAACTATGAGGTATCAAGAAGTCTAGCAGCATGTGATGGAGCAATATTAGTAGTAGATGCGAGTCAAGGGGTAGAAGCACAAACTCTTGCAAATGTATATTTAGCAATAGATAATAATTTGGAAATTTTACCAGTAATTAATAAAGTAGATTTACCAAATGCAAGACCAGATGAGGTAAAAAAAGAAATAGAAGATATTATTGGAATACCAGCAAGTGATGCACCATGTATATCGGCTAAAACAGGATTGAATGTTGAAGAAGTATTAGAAAGAATTGTAACAGATCTTCCAGCACCAACAGGAGATGAAACGGCACCACTTAAATGTTTAATATTTGACTCAATTTATAATGACTATAAAGGAGCTATAGCTTATGTAAGAGTAAAAGATGGAACTGTAAAAGTTGGAGATGAAATTGTATTAATGTCTTCTGAAAAAATATTTACAGTAGTTGAAGTAGGCCACTTTGAACCAGGAACATATTTACCATGTGAAGAATTGGAAGCAGGTGAAGTAGGATATATAGCAGCTAGCATTAAAAGCTTATCAGATGTTAGAGTTGGAGATACGATTACATTAAAAAATAATAAAGCAAAAGAACCATTACCAGGATACAAAAAAGCAAATCCAATGGTATATTGTGGCATTTATCCAATGGATGGTAGCGACTATGAAAACTTAAAAGTAGCATTGGAAAAATTAAAACTAAATGATGCCGCCTTAGAATATGAGCCAGAGACATCAGGAGCATTAGGCTTTGGATTTCGCTGTGGTTTCTTAGGTTTATTACATTTAGAAATTATTGAAGAAAGATTAGATAGAGAATTTGATTTAAGTTTGATTACAACATCACCATCTGTTATTTATCGAGTTCATAAAACAGATGGAGAAGTTATTGAATTATATAACCCATCAGACTTACCACCACAAAGTGAAATATCATATATGGAAGAACCTTTTGTAAGTGCAGAAATATTAACACCAAAAGAATATGTAGGAAATATAATGGAAATATGTCAAAACAGAAGAGGCAGTTATGTTGATATGAAATATTTGGATGAAAATAGAGTAACACTTATTTACGAGCTTCCTTTAAATGAAATTATATATGACTTCTTTGATCAACTAAAATCAAGAACAAAAGGATATGCTTCTTTTGATTATGAATTTAAAGAATATAAAAGATCTGACTTGGTAAAATTAGATATATGGATTAATGGCGAAGGAGTAGATGCACTATCATTTATTGTCCATAAAGATAATAGTTATGAACGTGGTAAAAAAATGGTAGAAAAATTAAAAACTGTTATTCCAAGACATCTATTTGTAATTCCACTACAAGCAGTAATTGGAGGAAAAGTAATAGCAAGAGAAACAATTTCAGCAATGAGAAAAGACGTTTTAGCAAAATGCTATGGAGGAGACATTACCAGAAAGAAAAAATTATTAGAAAAACAAAAGCGTGGTAAAAAGAAAATGCGAGAAATTGGAAACGTAGAAATACCACAAGAAGCATTTCTATCAGTATTAAAGCTCGACGAAGAATAAGTGCCACATTGTCGCTTTGTCACTTTGGGGACGTTCTTATAAGTGACAATTTTGTCACTTAGGGGACAGACCTTGATATATTATTGTAAATTAACCGATTAAATGAGTTCAAAAGGAGAAAAGTATGAAAGAAGAATATTCAGACCAAGTAGAAGGCAGAAACTCTGTTATAGAATTATTAGAATCAGGAAGAGATATTAACAAAATTTTTATTTCAGAAGGAGAAAGACATGGCTCTATCAGCAAAATCATTGCAATGGCAAAAGAAAGAAAAATTATTATTAATGAAATTAATAAGTCAAAATTAAATCAAATGGCACAGACCGATAATCATCAAGGAGTCATTGCAATAGTACCACCATTTAATTATTGCGAAGTAGAAGATATTTTAAAAGAAGCTCAAAGTAGAAAAGAACCATCTTTTATATTAATATTAGATGGAATAGAAGATCCTCACAACTTAGGTTCTATAATTAGAACAGCAGAAACGGCAGGAGTGCACGGGATTATCATACCAAAAAGAAGATCTGCTAGTGTTAATGCAACAGTAAGCAAAGTATCTGCAGGTGCAGTAGAATACATGAAAATAGCAAGAGTAAATAATATTAATGAAACAATGCAATATTTAAAAGATAATGGTATATGGATTTATGGAACAGACATGGAAGCTAATAAACAATATACAGAAGAAGATTACAAAGGACCAGTTGCAATAGTTATCGGAAGTGAAGGATATGGAATGAATAGATTAGTAAAAGAAAATTGTGATTTTTTAATTAAAATTCCAATGAAAGGAAAGATTACATCTTTAAATGCTTCGGTATCTGCAGGAATTGTAATGTATGAAGTGGTTAAACAACGTGAATAAAAAATACAAGAAAATAATAACAGTAAAAAAGAGTAAAAATTTTTCGCAATAAAAAAAGAAGAAAAAACAAGAAAAACATCAACTTATGTGATAAAAT
>CANRMM010000039.1 GCA_947631745.1 uncultured Clostridia bacterium | reverse complement strand
AATAAGAAAGCTCGGAGAAATGCCAAAAGAAGAGTTGTTACAAATATTTTTTGACTTTTAATAAAAAATTGAAATTTAACATATTTGACAAAATCTATAAAAAATAGTATAATAATAAACAGTTGTTACCAAAATAAGGTAAAGATGAGATTTATATAGAATATTTATTTTAAGAGAAAAGTAAAAAAATAAATATAGAATATTGTAAATTATTTAGAGCGGATTTTAAAAATATTTTTTATAGATAGTAAAGTTCAAAAGGATATAGGAGTGTATTTTATGGGCGGTTATAATAAGATATATTCTAAATTCTTTTGTACTTTACGAAATATTTTATTTGTTTTTTAGGTAGTTTATAGTATTAAACTACCTTTTATTTGTCTTTTAATCTATATAAATAAAATTTCAATAGGAAAGGAATCAAAAAATAAAAATGAGTGAACAAGAGAATAGTATCGAAAAAAAGAAAGAAAGAGTGACGAAACCAAGAAGCACAAGAACGACAAATCGTGAACAAACTAAAAGAGTACAACGAAAAACAAAGATCCAAGATGTGCAACAAGAGGAGCAAGCACTTTCGGTTACTAAAGAAGAAGTAAAAAAGACTACAAGGAGAAGAACATCAACTCCTAAATTTGAATATAAAAGAGATAACTTAAAGATAATACCATTAGGTGGACTAGATGAAATTGGAAAAAACATTACTGTATTTGAATATGGAAATGAAATTGTTCTTGTAGATTGTGGACTAGAATTTCCAGAAGAAGATATGCTTGGAATTGACATGGTAATACCTGATATAACATACTTAGAAAAAAATAAAGAAAGAATAAAGGGATTAGTTGTAACACATGGACATGAAGATCATATTGGAGCAATTCCATATTTATTAAATAAAATTAATGTACCAATATATGCAACTAAGTTAACATTAGGATTAATTAGAAATAAGTTAGAAGAGCATAAACTATTAGGTGCGACAAGATTGATTATTGTAGAACAAGGGCAAACTGTACATTTTGGAAATATTCGTGTTGAGTTTATTAGAAGTAGCCATAGCATACCAGACTCGGTTATGCTTGCTATTCATACACCTGCTGGTCTTGTACTTCATACAGGTGATTTTAAAATTGATTATACACCAATAGATGAACAACTAATGGATTTAAATAGACTTGCAGAACTTGGAAAACAAGGAGTTGTTGCGTTACTTTCAGATAGTACGAATGCAGAGAGAAAAGGATTTACTATGTCAGAGAGTTCTGTGGGGGAAGTATTTGATAGATTATTTATGAATAATCGTAAAAGAATTGTTGTTGCAACATTTGCTTCTAATGTTCATCGTGTGCAACAAATTGTTAATTCTGCTGTAAAATATGGTAGAAAGATTGCTGTATGTGGTAGAAGCATGGTTAATATGATTGAAACTGCAAGAGGTTTAGGATATATTAATACACCAGATAATCTTTTTATTGATATAGATATGATTAAAAATTATACTGATGATCAATTAGTTATTATTACAACAGGAAGCCAAGGAGAAGCAATGTCTGCTTTAACAAGAATGGCAGCGGGCGAACATAAAAAAGTTGAAATTACTCCAAATGATATGGTTATTATTTCTGCTACTCCAATTCCAGGAAATGAAAAGTTAGTTTCTAATGTTATTAATGACTTAATGCAAATTGGTGCTGAAGTAATTTATAGTGCTTTAGAGGACATTCACGTTTCAGGGCATGCTTGTCAAGAAGAACAGAAATTGATTTTAGCATTAACAAAGCCAAAATTCTTTATCCCAGTACATGGGGAGTATAGACAATTACGTGCACATGCTGAAACAGCTAAGAAAATGGGAGTACCAACAGAGAATATTTTTATTCTATCAAATGGTAAAGTCTTAGAAGTTAATAAGCAGGAAGCAAAAATAACATCTACTGTACCATCTGGCAAAATTTTAGTAGATGGCTTAGGAGTAGGAGATGTTGGTAATATAGTTCTTCGTGATAGACAACATTTATCACAAGATGGATTAATTGTTATTGTTATGACAATGGATTCAAGTACAGGAGAAATTGTTTCTGGACCTGATGTTGTATCAAGAGGATTTGTATATGTTCGCGAGTCTGAAAATTTGATGGAAGATGTGAAAAAAGTTGTTAGAGATCAAGTAAGACAATTAGAAGAACAAGGTGTTAGTGATTGGTCAACTATTAAAACAACTTTAAAAGATAACTTAAGAGATTATATTTTCCAAAGAACAAAACGCAACCCAATGTTGTTGCCGATTATTATGGAAATTTAGAAAACTAGAATATAATAGTAAGAAATATAAAAAAGAAAGGAAAGAAAGTGTATGAACTACAAAGATTTAGCTGATGCAGTATTTCCAAATGCAAAACCAATCGAATATTATGAGGAAAAATATCCAGAAAGAGATTTACCAGAGGGAGCTATTGTTACTAGATTTGCTCCAAGTCCAACAGGTTTTGTTCATATAGGAGGTTTAATGCAATGCGTTATTGTTAGACAAATTACAAGACAAACCAATGGAGTTTTTATTTTAAGAATAGAAGATACCGATCAAAAGCGTGAAATAGAAGATGGAGTTAATCAAATAGTAAATGCTATTCACGATTTTGGAATTGAATTTGACGAAGGAATGCTAAATGAGACGGATGAAAAGGGAAATTATGGTCCATATAAACAAAGTGAAAGAGCAGAGATATATCAAGCTTATGCTAAATATTTGATTGAGCAAGGAAAAGCATATCCTTGTTTTGCAACTCAAGAAGAATTAGAAGAAATGCGTCAAAAGCAGGAAGCTGCTAAAATAAGACCAGGCTATTATGGAGTATGGGCAAAATATAGAAATTTACCAGTTGATGAGGCAATTGAAAAAATAAAAAATGGGGAACATTATATTGTTCGTTTCAAATCAATGGGAAATGAAGAGAAAAAAATAAGGCATCATGATGTTATTAAGGGAAATATAGATTTCCCAGAAAATGATCAAGATATTGTTATTATTAAAGCAGATGGTCTTCCAACATATCATTTTGCTCATGCAGTAGATGATCATTTAATGAGAGTAACTCATGTAATTCGTTCAGATGAGTGGGTGTCTTCTATTCCTTTACATTTAGAATTATTTAGAGTGTTAGGATTTAAAACTCCAAAATATTGTCATTATGCTCCAATTCTAAAAGATGATGACGGTAAAAAGAGAAAAATCAGTAAGAGAAAAGATCCAGAAGCAGCAGTAAGTTATTATCATGAAGAAGGAATACCTGCACAAGCTGTTTGCGAATATCTAATGAACATTGGAAATTCTAATTTTGAATTGTGGAGAAAGGCAAATCCAAATGCTGATATTTCTGAGTTTAAATTTGAAATTAACAAAATGAGTGTTAGTGGTGCTGTTTTTGATATTGTAAAGTTACTAGATGTATCTAAAAATGTAATTTCAAAATATTCAAAAGAAAGATTATATGATGAAGTATATGATTGGGCTAAAAGATATGATGCAGAATTAACTGATTTATTAGAAAGAGATAAGGAATATGCTTTAAAAGTACTAGGCATAGAAAGAGAAAATGTAAAGCCTAGAAAAGATATTAGCAAATGGTCAGACGTAAAACATGCTATTATTTATATGTTTGATGATAAATTCTTTAATGATAAAATAGAATATGATTATGGAAAAATAACTGATAAAGCAGAGAGTGAAAAAATTGTTAAGTTATATGTAGAAAAGTATTTTGATATTTCTGATGATAAGCAAACATGGTTTAATAAAATAAAGGATTTAGCAGAAGAAGTAGGATATGCAAGGGAAGTAAAGGACTATAAAGCAAATCCAGAAAAATGGCCAGGACATGTAGGAGATATTAGTACAGTTATTCGTGTTAAGTTAACAGGAAGACAAAATACACCGGATATGTATGAGATTATGCAAGTTTTAGGAAAAGATAGTGTTATTAAACGCTTAAACAAATAAAAAATGTGTGATATCAGAAAGAAGAGAGTAAAGTATGGAATATAATATAGGTGATATTGTGCAAACTAAAAAGCAACATCCATGTGGTAGTAAATTATGGGAGCTAACTCGAGTTGGAGTTGACTTTAAATTAAAATGTTTAGGATGTCGGACATACTATACTAGTAGAAAGACAAAAAGCTTTGAAAATGATAACTAAGAAAATAGATAAAATTTAAATATAGATAAAAAATCAATTTCCCCCCTCAGCAAATGAATGCAGAGGGGGGAAACTTTAAAAGGGGGTTAGAATCCCCTTAAGAGAAGACGATATCAGGGATGCAGGGGCAGGTCATACCCGCCGAGTTCGCTGGCACGCTTCTCGAGGAAGGTAAGAGCACGAGGGGTGTTGTTGTATGTGACAAGGACCTCATTCATTACCCGAACGAGGGAGCCATCACCGATCAGAGGGTGCTGGGCGTAGGCCACAGCGGGGTTGATTTTGGTCTCGGACAAGAAGCGCTCGGCCTCTTTCGCATCATTGAAAATGAAGCGACGTGCTTTTTTTACCACTTTGGACATAATATATGTCTTCCTCCTAACAAGTTGATATTGCTGTACACGTTATGCATACAACTCTTTTTATTATAATACAAAGATATAGAAAAGTCAAATATTAATATCTTGAATTTTTTCGTTTGTGCCCTTTTTTTACTTTTTAATTGTTAAAAATTTACATGTTTTATTTTTAAACATGCTTTAC
>CANRMM010000038.1 GCA_947631745.1 uncultured Clostridia bacterium | reverse complement strand
AAGGTTTTTTATTATGCCTTTATTATTTTTTATTTCCTAGCCAAATCTTGCGATTTTTCCTATACTATAAAAAAAGAATAGATATTGTTTTGTAACGCTATCTACTCTTTTCTCTATTCATTTTATTTTTTACATGTCATCATCTTCTGGATGATTCTTTTTATCTTTTAATTCTTCATCATCCTCTATGGTTTCTGCACTCTTAATATGATATTGTTCTTCTTCTTCAGCAACATTACATTGTGAGTCACAATGTGAGCAACTTCCAGAGCATCCTCCATATTCATCTTCTGAATTCCAGTCTAACTCTATTGTGTTGTGGCATTCTGGGCATTGTATTTCTGTTCTGTCTTCTTCTTCTATATCTGTTGTAAATTCATAATTACAATATGGACATACAATTTCAAATTCATAATTTTCTTCATCTTCATATATATCATTTTCAATATTGTCTACTGTTGTTTGAATATTATTCATTCTATTTATTAAGTTTTTTTGCTTTTCTTCCATTTCTTTCAATCTAGCATCTGTTATGTTTGTTACTTTATCTATAATATCTATGAATAATAAGGATAAATCAGAAAATTTTCCTTTGACAAATTCTAATTCTTGTGGATCTTGAATATGTTTTTCTAAATCCTCCATAATTTGTTTGTATTTTCCACTGACTTCAGACATTTCAGTTTACTTCCTCTCTTTATACTCTTTCCATATACTCTCCAGTTCTTGTATCAATTCTAATAATATCTCCGATATTTACAAACATTGGAACTGTTAATTTATATCCATTTTCTAATGTTGCTGGTTTTCCAGAAGTTGTTGCTGTATTTCCAGCAAATCCTGGTTCTGTATATGTAACTTCTAATTCAACGAACATTGGTGGTTCTACTGAGAATACATTTCCTTTAAAAGATAGAATTTTTACATTCATATTTTCTTTTAGGAATTTTAATCCATCACCAATTTGTTCTGCATTTAAAGGTAATTGTTCATAAGTTTCATTATCCATGAAATAATATAATCCACTATCGTTATATAAATATTGCATTTCTCTTTTTTCTATTTCTGCTCCTGGAAATTTTTCTGATGGATTGAATGTCTTTTCTAATACAGCTCCTGTAATAACGTTCTTTAATTTTGTTCTTACAAATGCTGCTCCTTTTCCTGGTTTTACATGTTGAAATTCTACTACTTTAAATACATTTCCATCCATTTCAAATGTTGTTCCATTTCTAAAATCTCCTGCCATATATACTTCTGCCATTATTATTTCCTCCTTTTATTTTCTCTCTTTTCAATATTCTTTCTTCAACGTGTTATATTTTATCATATTTTCCGCTTAAAATCAAGTATTATTGGTTTCCGATAGTTTATCCTTTAATTTTTATCTACTACAATATAATTTTTATCCGATTTTGTTAAAGTTATACATCCAGATTTTGTTATTAGTACTGTGTCTTCTATTCTAACGCCAAAACTTCCTGGTATATAAATTCCTGGTTCATCAGTTACTACCATATTTGCTTTTAGGTTAGTATCATTATTACTACTTAAGAATGGCATTTCATGAATATCTAAGCCTACACCGTGACCTAAGCTATGTACTAAGTCATATCCATTGATTTTAAAATCATTTTCAACCATTCTACTAAATGTTCTAATATTTGCTCCATCTTTCATTTCTCTTAATGTTTGTAACTGATTTTTTAATACTAAGTCATAAATATTCTTTGCTGTTACTGGTACATATCTTGCAAATACAGTTCTTGTCATATCTGAACAGTATCCTTTATATATACATCCCATATCAATTGTGATTGGGTCTCCTGCTTCTATTTGTTTGTCTGATGGTGTTGCATGTGGTTTTGATGAGTTTTTCCCAGAAGCAACAATTGTGTCAAATGCTAGTCCTTCAGCTCCATTTTCTTTAAAGAATTTTTCAATTTCAAATGCAATTTCTTTTTCTGTTTTTCCTACTTTTATATAGTCACAAATATACTTAAAACATTCATCTGTTATATAGCATGCCTTTTCGATTAAAGCAATTTCTTCTTCATCTTTTATCATACGTTGTTTTTCTATCATGTTTTCTGTTTCTTCAAGATTATGAATTTTGTATCTTTCTAGAAATTTTTTATATGTTGAATAAGTAACGTAGTTTTCCTCAAATCCTACATTTTCACAAAACATAAAGAAGTTTTCATAATCATCCCTGCTTACATTTCTAATATCATTTACAATTATTCCATCATTGATTGTCAAAACAGACTGCACATATTCCGTATATCTTGCATCTGTTAAAAAGAAATTTTCCTTTCGTGTAATCAATAGTATTCCTTCTGCATCAATTCCCGTGAGATATTTTATATTTTTAGGATTTGATATAATCATTCCTTGCATATTTTGCATACTTATTTTTTCTCTTAACCATTTGATTTTGTTGTTCATAAAGCCCCCCTTTTATTATATAATTTATTATATATTTATCATCCCTAGTGAAAATATTTTTAATAAAATTGGCAATAATATTTGGAATGGTATATAAATAACTATCATTGCTGCTATGACAATAAATGGACCAAATGGTATGTATTCATTTGCCTTCTTTTTGTGCAAAATTAAAATTCCTATACTGATAACTGCTGCCAATAAGAAAGCTATAACGGAAACCATAATAATTCCTTTCCATCCAAAGAATAATCCCATTGCTCCCATTAATTTTACATCTCCAAAGCCCATTGCTTCTTTTCCAGCAATGAGTCCTCCTATTAAAGTAATAATAAGAAATATTCCTCCTCCTACAATCATTCCTAATAAATTGTCTATAAATATATTAATTCCTAAATTTACATTAGAAATAACTTGAGCTACTGTAAAAATTAATCCTAATTCAAATATGGTTAAAGTAGTACGATTTGGTATTATTTGTAGTCTATAATCTATTACGAAACTACTAATTAATAATGGAATAAGACATGCATATCTAAGAGTGTCTACTGTTATTCCAAAGAAATATACTAATCCAATATATGAAACTGCCAAAGTCGTCATTAATAAATATTTTGGCTTACAATTTTTTAAATATTCTTTAAAAAAATCTCTTGAAAATACTTTTTTATATTCCGGTAAGCGTATATTACACCAATCAACGAATTGACCCACTATTAATCCAATTATTCCTGCAAAAACATACCACAATATATGAACTTCATTTATATACATTTGTTTTTTCCTTTCTTTTTTAAATATCTATTAATAACAAAGTTTTCTAAAGGTCTTTTAATTCGTGTTAAAAGGTAATCCTTTTTTTCAATTGGTTTTACTAAAATTGAGAACATATTACATCTATTAGCTCCCACAACATCAGTAAAAATTTGGTCTCCTACTGCTGCTATTTTTTCATTTTCTAATTCTAGTATTTTACTTGCTTTTTTAAATCCACCTTTGAATGGTTTTTTGGCAAAGAACAGATATGGTACATCTATTTTTTGTGCAACCATTTTTACTTTTTCTTCATGGTTGCTATTTGACAAAATGCAAAATTTTATATTTTCTTTTTTTAGTTCCTGTACCCACTCTTGTGTGCCTTTTGGCATTTCCTTATTAAAATTAATTAGTGTATTATCAACATCCAAAATGATTCCCTCTATTTGATGTTTATGTAGAAATTCTATCTTTATGTCTTTCACACTATCGTAATATTCCTTTGGATATATCATTGTTCCCCCTTAATTTGTATCTTTATCTACTAATTTATATTTACTAATTACTGCATCTTCTGTTCCCGTATTTTCGATTCCTTGTTCATTTGTTGGACTTCCTGTAAAAATATAGCTTTCATCTACACCTACTTTATATAAATTTGTATAGTTAGGTATATCATATTCTCCTCTAGGTGTTCCCGTATTTGTATATCTCTGCATCTTAGTTACATTTGCTTCATCATCTGGTGTTTTTAATGTTGCAAACATTGTACTGCTTACTTTTGTCATTGATTTGTAGTCTGCATTTTCTATCCATGTAACTTTATCTTCTCCACTTGTTTCGTCTATAATGCATATACTTCCTGCTGTTAGTTTTTCTGTAGTAGGTATATAATTATGTGTATTTATAATCATTGTACCATATACATCATAAATTACATTTGTAGCAATATTATATACTCTACCAGCTTCTCCCATACCTTCTGAATGAATTACATTCTTTTCTTCTTTTTTATCTGTTTGGTATATACGTTGTACTCTACTTTCTAATATATTTGTAGTAGAATAACTTCCATATAAAATGTATCTTAATGCATTAGATTCTATATGTGCTGTTCCTAAATTAACATTGAAATCTGTATATTGTTGCACAGTTCCACTATTATGATTTTCCCAAAGTTTTTCTTTTTTTATTAATGCATCTTTATTATTATATTCTAATAATATTAAATAGCTTGTATTAATTGGATTATCATTATAGTCTAGTTTTCCTGTAATTGCATATCCATTATCTGTCTTGGCAATATCTGTAAATAGCATATATTCATATTGTTCCTCTGTAATTCCCCAACTTGTAGCATTATTTTGATCAAATTTTATAAAAACTTCATTTCCACTGTTATCATATTTTGCAATTATTCCTGCTACACTGCCACTTTCTTTATTTAAAGTCTCTCCTTTTTTGGTTGTTATTGTATCTGATAAAGTGCTTCCAACAACAATATATTCACCATTATTTTCAATAATACCTGAGAACCAATCTGCATGGTTTCCTCCTATTGTAGAATACCATTCTGTTTTTCCGTTTGCATTATATTTTATAATAAATGCATCAGATTCTCCTTTATTTGTAAATAGCCAATCTATGTTTGTTGATGTAGAGTAGCCAATTGCAATGTATCCTCCGTCTGAAGTTTCTATAACATCTGTAATTTTGTCTTCCCCATTACCGCTAATTGTTTGTACCCATTGTCTTTGCAATGCTTTATCTTTATCTTTCATTGTTTGATTATATTGTTCTCTTACTTCATTTGCTTCTTCTTGTCTTTGTTCTACTTCTAATTCACTTTCTTCTTTTTGCTTTCTTGTCTGGTTTATTAATCCATCCTCGCCTAAAACTCCATTAATTGCTACTGTAGCTAAAATCATCATAATAATAACAGTTATTAATAATCCTATTAAAGTAATTCCGTTTTTCTGAACCTTTTATATGCTTTAATTTCATTTTAAGTTTTTTCCTCCTTTGTATAAATCTCCTTTTTTATTTTACCCATAACTTATCATTTTGTAAATAGTTTTGTAAAATAAAAATATAAAGTCAAAATCTCGTCAAGTGAAAAAGTAAAAGCAATTATGAGAATAGTAAATAGAATTTAGTCTTACACAAGCCCATAATGTACAA
>CANRMM010000037.1 GCA_947631745.1 uncultured Clostridia bacterium | reverse complement strand
AATAAGAAAGCTCGGAGAAATGCCAAAAGAAGAGTTGTTACAAATATTTTTTGACTTTTAATAAAAAATTGAAATTTGATACATTGTTAATCATTTTTGAAAATGTTTCCAAATTTTTTAAACATTAGCACTAATTTTTAATAGAATTAGTGCTAAAATTTTAAATTAAGCAAAAACAGTTCTTTTATTGCTTTTAAATTTGTCATATTTCATTTTTTTTGAAAGTATCTATATTATTTTTTAATTAAGACATTATTATAAATGAATCAGAGGAATTATTAATTGAAAATTTTAATATTGACAAAATGTAATATTATTGGTATAAAATAAGTTAAACAAAAGAAGGAGAAAAATATAAGATGATAAAAGCTGAAACCGTTGCGAGAGTACACACACACACACACACACACAAGTAACTTTATAGAAACAAAAAAGGACAATAAAGCCCTTTATTTAATATGTTCAATGACAGACTATTTTTGATAGTCTGTCATTTTGTCACTTTGGGGACGTTCTTTAAAGTGACATTTTTGTCACTTGAGGGACAGACTTAAATAAATTATACTTAGAAAACTAAAAATATAAAGGAGGAAGAAAACAATGAAAAAAAAATCAATATTTAAGAAAAGTGCAAACAATTACCTGATATATACTAAAAAGCAAAGAGGTATAACCTTGATAGCATTAGTAGTAACAATCGTTATTCTAATTATTTTGGCTTCAATATCAATAGGAGCTTTATTTGGAGATAGTGGAGTTATAAATAAAGCAAATGATGCAAAAGAAATGTCAGAAGTAGCACAAGAAAAAGACAAATTAAAGCTGGCAATATACTCAGCGAATGTAAATAGCTCGAACGAAAGCCAAATGACAGAAGAATTTGACAAAGCTTTAAAATCATACATAGGAGAGGGAAAATACGTATTAGAGGAACAAGAAGACTACTATTATGTAACATTTACTGAAAGTGGTAGAAAATATAAAGTATATTTAAATGGAGAAATATATCGGAGAAGGAGAAACAGAAAAGGAACAACTAGAACAATCAACACAAAATGCAATTGCTAAAGAGTATGGAATAAAACAGACTGAAAATAAAACAATAAAAGAAGGAGAAAAAACAATAACAATACCAGAAGGATATACAGTAGTGAATCCAACTCAAAAAGAAAATGTAAGTTATGCAGATACAAATAATCCAAAAATAAGTGAAGGAATAGTAATAGCAGATGATGATGAAAATGAATTTGTGTGGGTGCCAGTAGATAATATAAGTAGCATGGTATATTGCCAAAAACATAAAAATGAAGGAAGATTAGAATATAGTGAAGAAGAGAAAAAATTGGTATGTAGTATATGTAAAGAAGAAGGAATAGAGACAAACTTTGCAGGAAAGCTGTATGCTACAAGTAAAGGAGATGATACATTTAACTCGGGTATGTCACCAAATGTAGAATATGATGAAAATAGTGGCTTGAGGGAGCCATCAATAATAAGTTCAAGAGATACAGATGCTCAATTACAAACAAGTCTAGAAATGACATTAGAAGAATTTAGAAAAGAGTTACAAGAAGAATTTAATGAAATGGCAGGAAGTGTAGCAAAGTATGGAGGATTTTACATAGGAAGATATGAGACGAGTTTATCAAATGGCAAATCTGGAAGTAAAGCAGGGGTTCAGTCATTAAGAAATGATTCAGATGCTTACAATTGGTATGGTCAATATAAATATAATAAAAAATATGCACCAAAGGAAGAAAATTTATCAGTAGTATCAAATACAATATGGGGAAGTGAGTATGACGCAATGATGAAATGGATGCAGGCTAATGGAGTTAAAGTAAAAGATACAATACCAAAAGAAGGCATAGAAAAAAATACAGATAGTTATAGAATAACAGGTGCTATTGGATCAAAAGATAAATTATGTAATATATATGATTTACTAGGAAATTCTTACGAATGGACGATGGAGGCTTATGATACATATGCACGTATTACACGAGGGGGATCTATAAACTACGATAGTCCACCTAGCAGTGTGTGGAACTACGCACCGGAAATTACTAATAATGACCTTTCTGCCCGCCTTTCACTTTATATTAACCTAAAGACAAAAAGTAAAATACCTGGAACAGAAAATCAGGAAACAGAAAATCAGGAAATTGTATACAAGGAAAAATTAATGAAAGATCCACCTACAATAACTAAAATAACAAATGAAGATGATTTAGCTGATACAGTATTTTATAACCCAATAGTAGATGGAAAAGTAAATCCAGTGTATAAGTCATATAATTCTTTACTTGCAGTAAATACTAAACACAATGGAATTTTGGGACTTAATAGTGTATTGGCATCTGATAACGAATGGACCAGTCTATATGATGTGGAATTTTCAGTAGATTGTAAAGAATTTTATATATCAACATGTACATCATATAGATTATTGATAGATGAAGGAAATGGATATGAAATAGTAGATAGAAATGGAATACAACAAACTACAGATAGTACAGGGACACAAGATGATTTATATCATGGAGCATGGCATAAGATTGCATTTAAGGAAAAGAAAAAAAAAATATAAAAGTAGAGCTAACAGATAGTTTTTTTAAAGGAGTTAGATTAAATGCAGAAGATAAAATAGAACCAGTGGAGAGATCAAGTAATAAAAGAGTATTATTTGTAGGAAGCAGTATTACTAAAGGGTCTAATTATGATGGATTTTTATCGTGGCCAAATGTTCTTTCTAATATCTTAAACTTTGAATGTATAAATAACGGAGTTGGAGGAACAGGATATTTAGCAACAGGTGATAACGGTAGTCTTTATCCTTATTATGATAGAATAAAAGAATTACTTGGTAAATTAAGTAATCGTAATTTGAGTCCTGATGTAATAGTTATTGGAGCAGGTCCAAATGACTGCTGGTCATCAAGTTATACTGATGTTCAAATAATGGGAGAGGCAAAAAAATGTTACGAATATATAAAAGGGAATTCAAATGCTAAAGTAATTATGATAGGCATATATTGGAGTTCATCTGATGTTCCAGAAAAATTTAGGCTAGTAAATAACCAATTAAGAGAATATGCATTGGGAAATGGAATACCATTTATAGACCTATTAGAAGGAGATACTTATGGTGAAAATGGAGAAAAATTAACAGATTCAACACCATATATAACTGGAACTGGACATGAAACAGATGAAAAAAATGATGGAAATGCTGATCAATACGTTTGCTATGACGGAACACACTTATCAATTGAAGGAAGTAAATATTTTGGAGAAACATTGGCAGAAGAACTTAGTAAAATATTAAAATAAAATATGTTATAAGTGAAAAAAATGAACTGTCAAAAATATATAGGATATTTTTATCAAACGAAGGAGGAAGGAAACAATGAAAAGAAAATCAACATTTAAGGTAAGTGTAAACGATTTCCTTGACACATATATAAAACAGCGCAAAGGAATAACATTAATCGCACTAGTAGTAACGATAGTGGTATTAATAATCTTGGCAGTGATAAGTATTAATTCAATATTTGGAGAGAATGGATTAATAACAAGTGCACAAAGAGCAGAAGTAGAGCATACCCATGGGACAGTATGGGAATATATGGAGATGGAATATTCGAACTACTGGATAGGCAAAGTGTCAGAAGGAAATAATGGACTAATAGAATATTTACAAAAAAGCTACATAATAGGAGAGAATATAGGAGAAGAGAAATACAAAATAAATGTAGAAAAACTAGTAGGAAGAAAAATGGCATTAGGAAATGGAACAGATAATGATGTATATATGCTAGAAAAAGTACCAGGAACTGATGCAGGGAGTACAACTAAAGTAGCATCAAAAGGAGAGAGCATAAGATTAGCAGAGACAGTAGAAGAGACAGAAGATAAAATGTACCAAGTTACATATCATGGAATAGAAGGAGATAACATACGTAAAGACAGAATACTGGGAGTATTAGGAGATGATATTAGTAGTAGCATAGAAGAAAGTAATAATCCAAACTTTACAATTCAAAAGACGAGAGTAGGGGATCCACCAAATGGAGAATACTATAGAGTAGGAGAAGAGATACATTATGAAATAAAGGCAACAAATTTAGGAACTGAAACAATGAAAACAATAAAGATAACAGATGTATTAGTGGCTGGAAGTGGAACATATATACCACAATCGGATGGAAGAGGTGAGCTAGTATTAGAAGATGATAGCAATGGTAACATATATGCGGAAGATGGATGTTGGGTAATAGATAGTTTAGGAAGTAATCAAAGTGAAACAATAAGATATAGTTATACAGTACAAGAAGGAGATGTAGGAGAGCCAATCAAAAATACAATAACGGCATTAACAGGAAAACCAAAACCATTAATACCACCAAAAGGAGAGAAGGAGCCAGAAATAGAACCCGATATAGAAGAAGAAGTACAGGTACCAGTATTGGGAAGTGTTCCAGTTAAGAAGATATTGCATATGACTACATACCTAGAGGGTGAAGACCATCGTCGTGACGATGATTGGAAGTCGATATATACAAACTCCGATTGCTTTACGCCAACTTTTGAACTCTACAATGATAACGGTTTCAGAAGAACATGTATATTAACGATGATGCAGAGTAATGGACTCCCGTTCGACGACATGTATATGGCCTATTATGAGGAGCCTAAATTATGCGATGTTGAAGGTTCTGTCACGTTTCAAGATATACCGGTTGGTGAGTACAAGTTGAGGGAAATTACTCCTATTGAAGAGTTGACAAGTTCGTCTCATGATTTACTGCATGAACATGACTCGCGAATATATGATGTTTCGGTTTTGTCCAAAGATGAAACTATAATTAGACTTAACGACGAACCTCAGGATGAGGCAGAGTTTGTGGATACTTGTTACAGCTACCGTACATACTATTACTCTGCTACGTGTTCGGCAGACGGCTATCATAAGTACTATATTCATATTTCTTGGTCGGGATGGAGCTCTCCGTCTGATCGCCCGATTCTTAACAAGGATTTATTTATAAAATATGAATTCAAATCTGGTTGGTCGGACGGACATAGTTCTGGTGCTGCTTATACTTGGAGTGTGGAACCTGAAGATCTTGTTGCGGGACATGATGGGTGGTACGCTCATGAAAGGATTACTTGCTCGCGCGGTTCGGATTTTCTAGAGATTAACAACGCTGATGGGGATACCTCATCCTATAGGGCGTTTGATGAAATGTGGTATGGTTCTTTAGATGGCCCTGTGACTCCCGAGGATGAAAACCCTTGGAAAGATTATGCGGTGACTTTGAAACTAAGCAATGGAGATAATATTAGAATCTCGACAGATTATGGAACGTTTGATAAATCAGGGGATTGGCGGTGCCAGACCTAGGTGGCTAGCTTATTTACTTATTGAGAAAATAAATTAATATACTTGGAGAATTTGAGAAAGTGGAAGATAAGAAGAAGGAAAATAATGTTGT
>CANRMM010000036.1 GCA_947631745.1 uncultured Clostridia bacterium | reverse complement strand
TATCACATAAGTTGATGTTTTTCTTGTTTTTTCTTCTTTTTTTATTGCGAAAAATTTTTACTCTTTTTTACTGAAAAAAATCAAATAAAAAAGTATTTTAGCAATTTTACTAAAATACTTTTTTATTACTTAATTATTTTTATCAAAGTCATTTTATCTAATTTGAAGTGTATTTAGTACTGTTAAAAGTGTTACTCCTACGTCTGCAAATACTGCAAGCCATATTGGTGCATATCCTGTTATTCCTAAAATTAGAACAATTGCTTTTATGAGTAATGAAAAGATAATATTTACTTTCATTATTCTCATTGTTTTTTTACTTATTTTTATGCTATCACTAATAGCATTTAAGTTATTTGAAATTAAAATACTGTCTGCTGTATCGCTTGCTATTTCTGTTCCTTCTCCCATTGATATGCTGAAGTCAGCAGTAGCTAAAACAGGGCTGTCATTAATTCCATCTCCAACAAATAATGTTTTCCCTTCTTTTTTTAATTCTTCTATTTTCTCTAGTTTCTCTTTTGGTAATAAACTTGCATAAACTTCTTGTATGTGTAATTCTTTGCCTATCTTTTTTGCATTTTGTTCGTTATCTCCTGTTAGCATTACAGTCTTTTTTATTCCTAGTTTTGATAAGTTATCTGTTAATTCATCTAAATTATTACGCACTTCTTCTTTTATAGAGATGTTTCCTACAATTTCATTGTCTACTACAATATAGTTTTTGTTTTCTTGTAATTTTTTGTTTGGAATATTGTACTTTTCTAATAACTTTTTATTTCCAAAAATAATCAATTTTCCATCGATGTTTCCACATATTCCACATCCTGCAATTTCTTTATAGTTTTCTACTTCTTGTAATTTTATCATATTCTTGTTATTTTGTTCTTCAATTTTTTTAATAATGCTACTTGCAATAGGATGTGTTGAGTTCATTTCTAAAGAATATAAATAATTTAAAACCTCATTTTCTGTGTATTTTTCATCAATTTCTATCTTATCAATTTCCATCTTTCCTGTTGTTAATGTTCCGGTTTTGTCAAATGCAATTATTTTTGTTTTTGATAAATCTTCTATATGTTTTGTTCCTTTTATTAAAATTCCTTTTCTTGAAATAGAACCTAAACAATTATATAAGGCAAGTGGTATTGATATAACTATACTACATGGACATGCTGCTACTAAGAATACTAAACCTCTTGTAATCCATGTAGAAATTTCAAAGCCAATGATACTTGGAATAACAGCAATTAATACTGCAAGTATAATAACTATTGGCGTGTATATCTTTGAAAATTTAGTAATAAATTCTTCTGTTTTTCCTTTATTATTTTGTGCTTCATATACTAAATCTACAATTTGTGATGCTGTTGAGTTCTCAAATGTTTTTTCTACAGTTGCTGTTAGTTTACCATCAATATTAATAACTCCAGATAATAAATTTGCTTGTTTTTCTACTACAATTGGTTTGCTTTCTCCTGTTATATTGGAAGTATCTATATTTGAACTTCCGGAAATCACTTTACAGTCTACTGGTATCATTTCTCCTGGTTTTATTAAAATAGTATCTCCTACTTTTAATTCTTTTACATCAACAACTTTTATTTCTTCTCCGTTTATTAGGTTTGCATTTGTTGCTTTAATATCTACTATTTTGTGAATGCTTTGGTTTGACTTTGCAACTGCTTTTTCTTCTATTATTTCTCCTAGTTTGTATAGTAAGATTACAAGACATGCTTCTGTAAATTCTCCTAAAATGCAAGCTGCTATTACTGCAATTGTCATTAGACTTTCTTCTTCAAAGTTTAATTTAAAAATATCCTTAAGTCCTTCTAGAAGGATTTCATACCCTGCTAATAAAATTACATCTATACATAATAGATTAAATACAAGAGGTGGTAAACCTGGTATAAAGGTCATAAGAAATATTAAAATAGCAATAGCATAGACTAGTATTTCTATTTTTTTCTTTTTTTCTTCCTTATCTTCGTTCATTCCCCTCATCCCCTTCTTGAATATGGGCAACTGCCATTTTTATAATGCTTTCTATATGTTCGTCTTTTAAACTATAATATACTTGTTTTCCTTCTTTTCTATATTTTACTAATTTGCTACTTCTTAATAGTTGTAATTGATGTGAGACCGCAGATTGATTTAATTGCAATAATTCACATAAATCACATACGCATAGTTCTGTGTTTAATATTGCACAAATAATTCGTAATCTTGTTTCATCTGCAAATAGTTTAAATATTTCTGATAAATCTTGCATTTCTTCTCTACTGATGCTATTTAATTTTACCTCATTAATTAATGAATAATGTGGGCATTTTTCTTGACATATTAATTCTTCTTTTTTCATCTTTTTCTCCTTTTAATATATGAACATATATTCATATGTTTATTATTATAATATGACTTTTTTCGAAAAAAGTCAAGTATATTTTATTTTTTTATAGTATATTTTATTTTTTTATAGTAAATACCTTAAACAACTTCAATTTGTTAAACTATACAATTAAAGATAGAAATTTAAAAAATGTTGTTGCAAGAAAAATAGTAAACTGCTATAATATAAATGAAATATTAAAAAACAAAGGATATATTTGGATGAGCAAAATCGCTGAAAGCATTGCTACTGTATATATATATATATATATATATTGTAAGCTTTAATTTTATAAATCATTTATATCGGCATAAGGCTATTTTCCCTATGCATTTTTGTTGAAGCAAAAATGTATGAGAAAAATAGTCTTTTTATGTTTTAAAAAATTTTTAATATTAAAAAATATATATGTCTTAACAAAAGACAAAGAAAGGATTTTATTATGAAAAATTTTAAAAGGAATGCTAATGGTATTACGCTTGTTGCTCTAGTTGTAACTATAGTAATTTTAATTATATTAGCAACGGTAAGTATAGGAGCAATATTAGGAGACAATGGATTAATAAATATGGCAACTAAGTCTAAAGATGAGCATGAACAAGCAGCAGATAAAGAACAAGAACTATTAAATACTTCAGTTAGCTATATTGATACCATGGGAAAACAAGATGGAGAAGGAACTGGAGGTGGATCTCAAGAAGGAACTGGCGGAGAAACTGGAGGAAAATATACAGTTAGAGAATTGAAAGTAATGGAGACGCCTCTAACAGTTGATGCTACTAGTGGATGGTATACTGATCTATTTAAAGATAGTAGACCAGAGACAAGAACTATTTCACTTAGTGATTATAAAACAGTTAATGTACTTCAAGATGATTCAGACCATAAGACAATTAATCCAATATTTACGTCATCTAACTCGGTTTTATATCCTTACGGTAGTCTGGATGAATTATCTGGATGGATGCCAGGAAAATATTGGGATGAACTACCAGCTGGATATTCATCTAACGCACCATTTTCTTTAGAATTTAAAACAAATGCGGAAGAAATGATTTTTATGGCTTTGGGAAATATAAGAATTTCTGTTGATTATGATGGAAATGGATATGTAGTGTCTCGTCCTGAAGGATATACTATGGGTGGAGATACAGGTCCAAATTATGGTTATATTTATGTTGATTTTGGAGAAGGTAAAACAGATTTCAAAGAAATAAAAATGGAAAGTGAAGGAGGAGCTATAGGTACATTTATTATTTCTAAAGATAAAACTATAGAAACTACAGATGTAAAAAAAGAAAAGATTTTATTTATAGGAGATAGTTGGACAGAGGGAGGAGTAATAAAGGCTGGAAATAAGTATTTATCATATTCGAATATAATAGCAGATAGGCTAGATATGACATGTATAAATGATGGAATAGGTGGAACAGGTTATAACAATATAAATGGTGTGTCTGATGCTGTGCCTGGAAGTGATACTACAATTGATTATTCGTATAAAGCAAGAGTAAATAAGCTAATACCAACATTTAACCCTGATGTTATTGTAATAAGCGGAGGATTAAATGACTTATTAAAGAAGGCTTATGAAGTGACTGAAATTGAAGAAAAAGCTGATTCATTATATGCACTACTTAAAGATAAAAGAAGCCAAAATCCTAAATTGAAAATTGTAATAATAGGAGTACAGTATTTTGATTATGAACCTATTAATCAAAATACTATAGAATTAAATGAAAAATTAATAGCATTGGCACAAAAATACCAAATTCCATATATAGATTTAGTTAATGGAGATACTTATGGAGCAGATGGAAAGAAAATAACTGAGGGCACAGGTTCGTATATAAATGCTGGAAATAAAGGTGAATATATGGCTCCAGAAGATGTACATCCAACAAAGGCAGGACATGAGTATTTAGGAAATACTTTGGTAACAGAAATGCAAAAGGCACTTAATAGTATAAAATAATTATAAGAATTTTATTAAAATAAAACACCATTAATATTATTTAAATTAATGGTGTTTTATAAATTATTTTTTCTTTTTATTTTCTTTTTTGTTTATCTAATTTTACTATCCATTTATTTGTTTTGCAACTTCTTCTGCAAAGTTTTCTTGTCTTTTTTCTAATCCTTCACCCTTTTCGAATCTTGCAAATCTTACAATTTTGCTTCCTTTTGATTCTACTAGTTTTCCAACTTTAATATCTGGATCTTTTACAAATTCTTGCTCTACTAAGCAAATTTCTCCATAGAATTTTCCTATTCTTCCTAGTACTATTTTTTCTGCTATTTCAGCTGGTTTTCCTTCATTCATTGCTTGTGCTTTTAGGATTTCCATTTCTTTGTCTACTCTTTCTTGTGGAACTGAGTCTCTATCTAAATATTCTGGTCTTGCTGCTGCTATTTGCATACATACATCTTTTGCAAGTTCTGTATTTCCATTTTCCATTTCTACTAAAACTGCAATCTTTCCTTCTCCATGAATATAGCTTTCAATTAAATTATTTGATTCAAATCTTTCAAATCTTCTAATTGACATATTTTCACCAATTGTTGCAATCTTATTTGTTAGTACTTCTTGTACAGTTTTGTCAGGTTCTGCAATTGATTTTTCTGCTAATAAATCTTCTACATTTGCTGGATTTTTTTCGGCAACTTGTTTTGCAACATCTGCTACGAATTTTTTAAATTCATCATTTTTAGCAACGAAGTCTGTTTCTGCATTTACTTCTACTACTGTTCCGACTTTTCCGTCTTCTGAAATATATGTTGTTACTAATCCTTCTGCTGCAATTCTGTCTGATTTTTTAGCTGCTTTTGCAATTCCTCTCTCACGTAATAGTTCAATTGCTTTTTCAAAATCTCCATCAGTTTCTGTTAAAACTTTTTTGCAGTCCATCATTCCTGCACCTGTTTTTTCTCTTAGCTCTTTTACTTGATTTGCTGTAATCATAAATTTCCCTCCTATATAAAAATAAGGAGTAAGAGCAGATAATAAAAAGCTCTCCTCCTTGTTATTTTGACTTTTATTATTCTTCAGTTGTTGTTTCAGCTTCTTCTTTCTCTTCTTCAGCTGCTACAACTTCTTCCATACTTTCAGGTGCTTTTTCTTCGGCTACTTCTTCTGCTGTTTCAGCAGCTTCCATAGACTCACCTTGTTTTCCTTCTACAACTGCATTTGCCATGCAATCTGCAATTAATTTTACAGCACGAATTGCATCATCATTTCCTGGAATTGCATAATCTACTTCTTCTGGATTGCAGTTTGTATCAATTAATCCGATAACTGGAATTCCTAATTTTTTAGCTTCTAGTATTCCTATTCTTTCTTTCTTAGGATCTACAATGAACATTACTCCTGGAAGTTCTGTCATTTCTTTAATTCCACCTAAGTTCTTTTCTAGTTTTTCCATTTCTTTCTTTAATAGGATTACTTCTTTTTTTGGTAATACATCAAATGTTCCATCTTCTTGCATTGTTTCTAATTGTTTTAATCTGTCTACTCTTGTTCTAATTGTTTTGAAGTTTGTTAAAGTACCACCTAACCATCTTTGGTTAACATAGTACATACCGCATTTTTCAGCTGCTTCTTTTACACATTCTTGTGCTTGTTTTTTTGTTCCTACAAATAGAATTGTTTTTCCTTCTTCTGCTTGTTCTTTTAAGAAAGCATATGCTTCATCTAATTTTTTTGATGTCTTTTGTAAATCGATGATATGGATACCATTTCTAGCTTGAAATATGTATTCAGCCATTTTGGGATCCCATCTTCTTGTTTGATGTCCAAAGTGAACACCAGCTTCTAGTAATTGTTTCATTGCAACTACTGCCATTTTTATTTCCTCCTTTTTGTTTTACCTCCACTAAGCCTCTAGCATTTAAAAAGACTTGTTTTAAAATATTTTAAAACAAGCACTTCTTTTTAAACTAAGCTTGTGTGTGTATTTTTAACGGTTATAATTATATCAAATAACTCGCTAAATTGCAATACTTTTACACTACTTTTTATATTATTTGTAAATTATCATTTGAAATTCCGGTTAATTTATAAAAACTGAAATAAGTTTGGTGATATAATGTATTTATGTTT
>CANRMM010000035.1 GCA_947631745.1 uncultured Clostridia bacterium | reverse complement strand
ATTAAAGTATTATTGCCATACTCAAATGTAAGAATATGGCAATTGTAATATTTTTGTAATATGATTAAATTTCCCTGGCTTTTTGTCCATTGTAGTTGTAAAATATTACTAATTATGGTATAATGAATAGCGGTAACATTTTGTTATCATATTAAAGAGAGAAAGGTAGGTTCTCGTAGCATGCAGTATGTCTTAGAAGTACCAGTATTTACTAGAATCTCGCCGCGTTTCAAAGAGTTTCTGGCAAAGCTTGGTACTCCAACGGTTTCTCAGCAATGTGATGTTAAATTTTGGCACAACAAATTGACGTTTTCCGCTAATGGAATTGAGAAACGGGTTTCTATTTCTCCGTTTGTCTCTAGCTTTTCGGAAACGGAACGAGTTGCGCTGGAAAAGCTCATAAGTGCTTTTGCTTCAAAATTTAACTGTTGCATGGCATTGAGCAGTAAGGGAGATGTTAGCGTAAAAATCGAAATTATCTCTCCCACCAACGAAACTTTCTTCGAGAAGAAGGTTTCTTCTAGGATACGGGTCACCATTGATTGCCACACTATCGCGGCAGAAATGGCCCTACACAATTTCTTTCTGGTAGTTGACGAGTAGTCAATTGCTACAGCAACGTCGCTGGAACTTCCAGCGACGTTATTTTTTTATTTGCACGAAAAAAGATGTCGTTCTTTTTTAGAGCAACATCTCTTAATTTTAATTTATTATTCTGCTGATCCTGCACTTGTTTCAGCTTCTGGGGCTTCATAAGCTTCTAATATAGCTTTTTGAATTTTCTCCCTTGTTTCTGGATTAATTGGATGAGCTATATCCTTGAATTCTCCGTTTGGAGTTTTTCTGCTTGGCATAGCAATAAATAATCCATCTTGACTTTCGATAACTTTAATATCGTGTACTACGAATTCATTATCGAATGTTACAGAAGCAACAGCTTTCATTCTGTTCTCTGAATTTACTTTTCTTAAACGTACATCTGTTATTTGCATTTTGCGCACCTCTTTCCAAAGTTTTTAATTTGTACAATCATTAGTTTATCTATGTACACTTATATTATTCGTCAAAAAAATGTTTTTTCCTTCTTTATTTTTTAAATTTTCATATTTTTTAAGAAATTTTTTTCAATATCTTAACATATCACTTCTTTTTTACATATACTATACCATATAATATGGTAAAAGTATTGAATATTTTATGTAAAAAGTATATAATAAATCAGATTTAATAATAGGAAGGGATGTTGAAAATGGCAAATATACAAGAATTAAAACAATATAAACATATCCACATGATAGGAATTGGTGGAGTTAGTATGAGTGGAATTGCCGAAATTTTAAAAAACTGGGGGTTTACTGTAACAGGTTCTGATACTTCACAATCTGAAAACACTGAAAAACTAATTAGTAATCACATTCCTGTAACCATTGGACATGACTTAATTAATTTAGAGAAAGCTGACCTAGTTGTATATAGTGCTGCTATAAAAAAAGATGATATTGAACTTGTAAGAGCAAAGCAGTTAAATATTCCTGTTATTGAAAGAGGTAACTTTTTAGGGAAATTGACAAAGGCATTTAAAAATACAATTTGTGTTTCTGGTACACATGGAAAAACTACCACTACTTCAATGATTTCTATGTGTTTTTTAGAGGCTTACAAAGATCCATCAATCCAAGTAGGTGCATATTTAAAACCAATTGATGGAAACTATAGAGTCGGAAACAGTGAATACTTTATTATCGAAGCTTGTGAATATGTAGAAAGTTATTTAAAGCTATTTCCTAAAACAGAGGTTATCTTAAATATCGATAATGATCATTTAGATTATTTTGGAACATTAGAAAATATAGTAAAATCTTTTGGAAATTATATAAGATTACTTCCTGATGATGGTCTTCTTGTAATTAATTGGGATGATCCTAATTGTACAACTTTAACAAAAAATACTAAAGCCAAGGTAGTTACTTTTGGAATTAATAATCAACATGCAAACTTTATTGCAAGAAATATTCAATTTAATTCAAATGGCTTCCCTACTTTTGATGTATATTATAATAATACTTTTTATAAAACTATTTCTCTTTCTGTTCCTGGAAAGCATAATGTTTTAAATTGTTTGGCTTGTATTGCAGTTTGCCATGAGTACGGTTTAGATAAAGAAGATATAAAAAGTGCTTTACATAAATATACAGGCGCACATAGAAGATTTGAATATAAAGGAAGTTTTAATAATGTAAATGTCTACGATGATTATGGACATCATCCAACAGAAATCATAGCTACTTCTAATGCTTTAAAACAAAAGAAATATCATGAATCTTGGGTTATCTTTCAACCTCACACGTACAGTAGAACCAAAAGTTTATTAGATGATTTTGCACGTGCATTAACAAATTTTGATAATATTATAGTAACAGATATTTATGCTGCTAGAGAAAATAATACGTACAACATTTCTTCTCAAGATTTAGTAAATAGAATTCAAACTTTTGGAAAAAAAGCCAAATACATTTCAAATTTTAATGATATTGTAAGCTATGTAAAAGAAAAAGCGGTTCCAGATGATATTGTATTGACCTTAGGTGCTGGAACAGTTACTGAAATTGGGCCAAAATTAGTCGATTAATAAAATATTAAGATTTCTTTCATTTTTTATCAATAGTATTTTACAAAATCATAAGATATAATCATTCTTAAGAAAGGAATAAATATTAAGGTGATTGGATGAAATATATAAAAATAGGATTAGTTTTTCTACTAATTGCAATCATAATTGTAGTAACTGTTTTTTTATTAAATGGTAAAAAAATGTATGATGATGCACTAAAAGATACTTCTCTTTCAGATATAATTAATGATATTCGAGCAGATGAAACTTATGTAAAAACAGAGAATCTTCCACAAGACTATTTAGATGCTGTTGTCGCTGTTGAGGATCATCGATTTAAGGAACATGGTGCTATTGATTTAATTGCTATTGCTCGTGCTATTTGGATTAATGTTTCCAATTTTGAATTACGAGAAGGTGGTAGTACAATTACACAACAGGTGGCAAAAAATTTATTATTCGAAGAGGAAACCGATGGTGCTACAAGAAAAATAGCAGAGATTTTTGCTGCTATAGATCTAGAAAAAAACTACTCAAAGGAAGAAATTTTAGAATTATATGTTAATACCATTTACTTTGGTGATGGCTATTATGGAATTAAAGAAGCTTGCAATGGGTATTTAGATATTGAACCATCTGAAATGACATTATATGATGCAACAATGATGGCTGGAATTCCTAATGCTCCGTCTGTATATGCTCCAACTGCTAATCCAGAACTTACAAGTAAACGTCAGAAAAAAGTTATTTCAGATATGATAGAATATGGCTATTTATCAGAGGAAGAAGCAAAAGAAATAGAAAACTAAAAAATATAAAATAAGAAAAATAGATAATAATTGAATGTTACCGCACAGCGATCAAACGAGCAAAGCGAGTGCGAATTTGAGCGGACGTTAAATTTTTGACATTGTCCGCGAACAGCAAGGTACATAAAATTATTATCTATTTTTATAAATATTTATTTTTTTCTATTTATTGTGCTATTATACGAATTCTCCCCATACTAAGTTTGCAAAGTCAATCCCCTTATTGGTCAATCTAATAGCATCTCCATCAATCTCAAGCAAGTTTTTCTTAATTAATTTTTCTAACTCTGTATGATATAAGTAAATTGGATTTTCTCCAAATTTTTCTTTAAAGTCTTGAATTTGAACTCCTTTAATTTTACGCAATCCTAACATCATGTATTCTTTCATTTTACTTTCTTTAGTTTGCTTTTCATGAAAAATTAAATTGTCCACTTCATTTTTAGTTTCATAATTATGTATATATTCCTCAATTGTATCTACATTAGAAAATCTTACTCCGTTTGTATAGGAATGTGCTGCTGCTCCTACTCCTATATATTCTTCTTGTTTCCAGCAATTCATGTTATGCTTTGAAAAATAATTTGGCTTTGCAAAATTAGAAATTTCATAATGCTCATAGCCATTTTCTTGTAACATATTTTTAACTTTCCAATACATTTTTCTTTCTAACTCTTCATCTGGAAGTTTTAAAGTTTTGTTTTCTATTAGTTTATATAAAGGTGTTCCTTCCTCCACAATCAATGAATATACAGATATATGTTCCGGATTAAGTTGTATAATTTCACTTAAAGATTCTTCCACATCTTGTAGTGTTTGATTTGGAAGACCTATCATCAAGTCTATATTAATATTTTTAAATCCTACTTCTCTAGCAAGCTGATATGTATGTTTAAAATCATCATAAGAATGAATTCTTCCTAATTCGCTTAATAGTTCCTGTTTTGTACTTTGTAGACCTATGCTAATACGATTAATACCTGATTGAAAATAATCTTGCAACTTTTTCTTCGTTACAGTTCCAGGATTTACTTCTATTGTAACCTCAGCATTTTTTTCAATAGTATAATTATTTTGTATAGTTTGCATAATTTCTACAATATTTTTACTATCTATAAAAGACGGTGTTCCTCCCCCTATATAAATAGTATTAATAATAGCTAACTTATCTAAATGATTTTTATAATCTAGTTGATTTCCTTCCCCTATTTCTTTTAATTCATATTTTACCCATTTGATATACGTATCTATTAAGTTTTCTTTTCCTGAATATGATTTAAAGTCACAATATTGGCATTTTTGTTTACAGAATGGAATATGTACATATATTCCTACATTTTTGCTATCCATATTTTTTTCACATTCCTTATACTACTACATTATTTAAAGTTCTTCCGCTATTTTCATAATTGCTTTCAGTCTATGATTCACTCCAGATTTTCCAATTGGCACCTTTAACATACTACCTAATTCCACGATAGATGCCGATGGATTTTGAATTCGTAGTTCTGCTATCTCTTTTAAATTATCTGAAAGTTTTGAAAATTGTCCTTTTTTCTTTATTTTTTCAATCGCTTCTATTTGTTTTACTGCTGCATCTACAGTTTTACTTAAGTTTGCAGTTTCACAATTCACAATTCTGTTAATATTATTGCGCATATCTCGATAAACACGTATATCTTCAAACTTTAATACTGCAGAATTAGCACCTATAAAAGCTAAAAACTTAGATATTTCTTCTCCATCTTTAGCATATATAGAATATTTTTTTTCTTTTTCCAATAGTTTGAATTGAATATCATATTTTTTTAAAATATTTAAAATCAATTCGGCATCTTCTTTTTCCTTGAATATAACCTCTATGTGGTATTTATTTTGAGGATTATTAATAGATCCACTTCCTAAAAAGCAACCTCTTACAAAAGATTTTTCCTCTATTTCTTCAGTAATTTGTTGAATAGAACTATCCATATTTTTATAAATATCAGAAATGATTTTATGGCTAGAAGTAATAACATAATTTTTCCCTTGCATTTCAATATTATAATCAGCAATTTCAAGATTTTGAAGTAGCTTGCCAAATCGGTTAATATTATATTCGCTCTCTGTTGAGAAACGTAATTTATTTTTAATCATAGAAACATTTGCTGTTTTCAGATAGCCTATAAACTCAAATTTAACACATTTTTTATTTGCCAAATTGGTAATTTTACTAAGTTCTTCTTTTACATCTGTTGAAAATGACACTTCTTTCACCTCTCTTATATAACAATTTATTTTGCTATAGCAGTAATAACTCTATCATTGCCTGTTAAGTCTTTTATACACTGTATATCTAGATATTGTTGCTTTTCAAATAATTCCATAACAGATTTTTTTTGCTGATATCCAATTTCTACTAAAATAATTCCTTGCTTTTTTAAATATTGGTTTCCATGCTCTGTAATAATTTTATAGAAATCAAGTCCATCTTTACCTCCATCTAAGGCAATATATGGTTCACATTTAACCTCGTCTGATAATGTTTTAATAATCTCTGTTTCAATATATGGAGGATTTGAGACAATAACATCAAAATTAAAATTATCAATTTTTTCAAACATATTTGATTGAATAAATGTTATTGATGTTCTATGATAATTTGCATTTTTCTTTGCTACTTTTAATGCTTTTTCACTAATATCTGTTGCATATACTTCAAATTTTATTTGATTTTTCAAATTTATATCATTTTCTAAGTACTTAGAAAGTGATATTGCTATTGCCCCACTCCCCGTACATAAATCTAAAATTCGAAAAGTTTTCTTTTTTTCTTGATGTAACAATTCTTTAGTTTCTTGCATTAATTTATTTTCACTTATTTTGGTTCGTATTTTTTTTAATGTTTCTTCTACTAAAATTTCTGTATCTGGTTGTGGAATTAATACATTTTCATCTACGTAAAACGTCAATCTCATAAATTCTTGTTGATGAATAATATATTGTATTGGTTTTCCAGCTAATATTTCTTTTAAATGATTTTTATAAGTCTTTTCTTCTTCGTCTGTTACTTCTTTTTCCTCATATATTATTAAGTCTTTTTTATCTATATTTAATAAATATCCTAGTAACATTTTTGTTTTTAAAGTGGCATCTTCTATTTCATTTTTATTTAATAACTGACTTCCATATTTTAATAACTCTTTTATTTTCATATATTTCCTACTTTAATTCATTATTTTAAAAATACTTAGTTATTATAACATATATTTAATATAAAATGAAGCATACGAGTATTTTAATTACTATCGTTGCTTCATTTTTTTAACTTATATTAAGGCTGTTCTGCTTCATATGAAAAAGCGAACTCAACTTTGCCTTCTTCCTCTGCACTAATGTATATTGTCTGTATTGGATCTCCATTCAAAACAGCATTTCCTTCTATTTTCACCAAGCTAACAGTGACTATCGTGCCTGCCTTAAATTCACCAATTTTATGTTCTCTTACTCCTAATTCATCCAAAGAAACAGTTATTTCAGTATATTCTTCTTCTGCTTCAATTCCAAATGTGACAGTTGCTTGTTCAAATGATTCACTTTCTGAAGTATAATTAGTAATAATTGATAAACTAGATTTTCGTTCTCTCTGCTCTCCACCTATAATATTTTCTGCAAGTGGTGATTTTTCATTTACAAATAAGAATTCTGGATCATATTTGTATTCGTATCTGTCTGTAAATAAATTATCTAGTACAACAAAATATAAACCATTTGAGCTTTCACTAGAAAACTCGATGTCATTTTTTCCATAAGGTGCATCAAAAAAAACTACAGGCTCCGCATTTTCAATCATATTATATACTGTATCTCTAAATTGTACCATATCAGTTGATGTCATTTTCTCAAATGTGGTTGGTAAACCTTTATTTTCAAAAGGTGGTAAATATTCAATTAAATCATTTCTTAAATTAGCCACTTTATATAATCTACCAGTCACAGTTGCATATTCAATTTCCTCATCCACCGCAATTGCTTTATCTACTATATATGCATTCACCTCTGTTCCATTTGTTCCCACGTAAACTGGTATCCCCAACGGACCCGAACCGTCTTTCACTAAACTTCCTAAATAATTTTTAATAATCCATTCTTCATTTTGTTTTCCTGTTATTTCGAATTCCATTATGTCAGGAGAATTGTATCCAGCGGGTACTTTTGTTTCTTTTACATAATATGTACCTACTGGTGGTATATCATATGAATGGTCACAGAAAGCACTCTCTCGTAAATCTACTGTATCATACAAACTATCTTCACTACAAGACTCATCTGTATAAATTTCAATTACTGCTCCAGTTATTGGGATTCCAGCTTGATTAACTTTCCATATATAGAATGTCCTATCATCTGATTCTGGTGGTATTTCTACTTCTGGTAGTTTTTCTCCTTTGGGTGGTGTTGGTGGTTTTGTTTCTACTCCTGTTACTGAGTTAAGTATTCTCTTTCCTACATCTTCCGCCTTTACCGTATATGTATAAGTAATATATCCTGTTTCTCCTATATCTAAGTATGTTTGTCCCTCTGGCTCTGTAAATGATTCAAAATTCTGTATATCTCCTTCCGCTCCTATACTCTCTGATATCATTTTATCTATTATTTCAAAACTCTCTATCTTTACATTTCCTATATTTGTTACCTTTATTTGATATACAATATCTTCTCCTACTTGATATCTGTCTCCATTTGCTGGTTTTGATATTATTGTTTTTTCTACATCTATATCTGGACTTACTCCTTTTTCATCTGTTGGTATCTCTACTTCTGGTATCTTTTCTCCCTTTGGTACTGTTGGTCTTGGTACTCCTGTTAACTCTGTAATACTGTTGACTATCTCTCCTCCTATGTCTCCTTCTTGTATTTCATATCCATATTGGAACTCTAATTCTT
>CANRMM010000034.1 GCA_947631745.1 uncultured Clostridia bacterium | reverse complement strand
ATACCACAAGAGAAAAATGAAAATTTGACAAAAAAATTAAGCATTTTTAATGCTTACAAAGTTTTTTTATTTAATTTACTGTCAAACTTCCGTGTATAGGACAAGCAATTTTTATGAAATATTTAGTCACTGATAATGACCATGCGGAAGGTGAAAGAAAAGGTGGTTTTGGTTCAACCAATAAATAAAAAATAAAAAAATTTATGCTTAGAAAATCAACAGTTTGAAGTAAATAGCACATAAAAAAGAATGGTAAAAGTTTTGACTTTTGCCATTTTTTGTAGTATAATAGAAATGTAGTTGAAAAAGAGAAACAAAACCCTTTCTTAACTTCATATATATAAATTTATACCCATAGAAAGGAGGACCTAAATGTTTAATATAGGAGATAAAATCGTATATCCTATGCATGGTGCAGGAACAATCGATGCCATAGAAGAAAAAGACATATTAGGAGAAAAACAAGCTTATTATATAATAAAAATGCCTGGTGAGGTTAAAGTAATGATACCAACAGAAAAAGCTGAACAGGTAGGAGTAAGGAACATTATAAATAAAGAAGAAGCCGTTAAAGTAATGTCTGTATTAGGTGAAAATGAAACTGAAATGGACAAGAATTGGAATAAAAGATATAGAGACAATATGGATAAAATGAAAAGCGGCGATATATATGAAGTAGCCGATGTTGTTAGAAATTTAAGCTTCAAGCAAAAAGAAAAAGGACTATCAACCGGTGAGAAAAAGATGCTTTCAAATGCAAAGCAAATATTAGTTAGCGAATTAGTATTGGCAGAACATGCTTCACAAGAAGAAGTAGAACAATTAATAGATAATAAAATCAATATATCCTTTGAAGAGTATAAATTACCACAAGAAGAGAACATAGACTTAAATCAAAATATTGTTAGTAAATTTATACCATTTAATGGAAATGGATCAACAAATAATTAATAAAAAACATCCGAAAGTCGTATCTAAATAAAATTAGATACGATTTTTGCTATGCAAAATTAACAATACCACTTTGGCAATATATAGAAGGATTTAACAACTTTATGTCGAATAAAATATTTATATGAAAGAAAGGTTTGAAAAAATTGGTAAGATATAGTGAAGAATTAATAGAGGAAATTAGAAGTAGCAACGATATAGTAGATGTTATATCTCAATATGTAATATTAAAAAGAAGCGGTAGAAACTTTTTTGGATTGTGTCCATTTCATAAAGAAAAGTCGCCTTCTTTTTCAGTTTCGCCAGAAAAACAAATCTTTCACTGTTTTGGATGTGGAGCTGGAGGAAATGTAATTCACTTTATTAGCAAAATTGAGAACTTAAATTTTAAAGAAACAATTGAACTATTAGCAGAACGCTCTAACATACAACTTCCAACACTAAACAATTATGAAGACGATAGAAAAGCAAAACTAAAAGCAAAAGTATATGAAATAAATGAAGAGACAGCAAAATTTTACCATGAAAATTTATATAAACCAACAGCTAAACAAGCACAAGAATATATAAAGAAAAGAAAATTAGATAATAAAACATTAAAAGCTTTTTTAATTGGTTATTCAGGAAACTTTGATGAATTATATAGATATTTAAAAACAAAGGGATTTCAAGACGAAGAAATATTAGCATCAAGCTTAGTAAATAAAAATGACAATGGCACTTATGTTGACAGATTTAGAAAAAGGCTAATGTTTCCTATTCTAGATGTAAGAGGGAAAGTAATTGCATTTGGAGGAAGAGTACTAGATGACAGTAAGCCTAAATACATTAATTCGCCAGAAAATATAGTATATAGCAAGGGAAGACAATTATTTGGATTAAATGTTGCCAAAAAAGGAGACACAAAAAGATTAATTATTGTAGAAGGATACATGGATGCTATTTCTTTATACCAAAGAGGAATCACAAATGTAGTAGCATCTCTAGGAACAGCATTAACAGAACAACAAGGAAGACTATTACGAAAAAGCTGTGAGCAAGTTATTATCGGATATGATGCAGATGCAGCAGGACAAGCAGCAATTATGAGAGGACTAGAAATTTTAAAAAACATGGGATGTGATATAAGAATTTTACAAATTTATGGAGCCAAAGATCCAGATGAATTTGTTATTAAATATGGCCCAGAGAGATTCTTAAAATGTGTTGATGCATCAATATCACTTGTAGAATTTAAAGTAAAAGTACTAAAACAAGGATTAGACTTAAATCATACAAATGATAAAATAAAGTTTTTAAACCAAATTGCAAAAATACTATCAGATGTAGAAAATAATATAGAAAAAGAAATTTACATCGAGAAAATAGCAACAGAATATGGTATTTCAAAAGAAGCAATTTATGCAGAAGTAAATAAATTAATATATGCAAAAAATAAAGACAATAAAATGCTAGAAAGACCAGTGAGTTCATATATAAGAAAAGAAAAAATAGAAGAACAGAAAGTAGATGAAAGCACACAAAAAAGAGAACGAATGGTAATATACATATTAATTAATTATCCAGAAGAAAGCTTCAAAAAATTAAAAGAAGTTATCACAATAGACTCAATAAAAATGCAAAGAAATAAAGAAATTATCAAAACATTGTATGAACAATTAGAAAAAGGAAATATTAATACTAATAATGTCTTAGACTATTTTGAAGATGATGAAATAATAAACTACTTATCTGGAATTATGGCAGAAGACTTTGAAATATCTGATATAAATAAATGTACAGAAGATTTAATGAATACTTATACCAAAGAGACATTTGTACAGGAACGAAACGAAATTGTAAAAAAACTAGAAAATACGCAAAATCTAACGAATGAAGAAATAGCTAATTTAGAGCAAAGACTAAATGAAGTAATTTTAAAATTGGCTAAAATAAAATAGGAGGTAGAAAATGAAAAAGACAGAAAATGATACAAAAACAGATGAAACAGTAAAGAAAGAAAAAACTACTAAAACAGCCAAAGATTTAATAGAAAATAAAAAAATAGAAAATAAAAAAATAGAAAATAAAAAAATAGAAAATAACAAAGAAAAAGAAAATAAAAATAATGAAGAAAATAATGATAAAATATCAAAAGTAGATAAAATTATACAAAAGGCAAAAGAAAATGGAAAAATGACTTATGGTGAGCTTGCAAGTGAACTAGAGGATACAAATGCAGAAGAAATAGACAAAGTTTTTGATGCTTTTGAAGATCTAGGAGTAGATTTGCTAAATGAAGACTTAGAAGAACCAGACATAGATGATTTAGAAGATGTAGAAGAAATAAAACTAGAAGATCTAGATGTAACAAATGTAGAAGGAATAAGCATTGATGATCCTGTTAGAATGTATTTAAGAGAAATAGGAAAAATTCCACTTTTAACATACGAAGAAGAATTAGATCTAGCAAAAAAAATCTTAGATGGAGACGAAGATGCAAAACAGAAATTAGCAGAATCAAACCTAAGACTAGTAGTAAGTATTGCAAAAAAATATGTTGGAAGAGGAATGCTATTCTTAGATTTAATTCAAGAAGGAAATATGGGATTAATAAAAGCAGTTGAAAAATTCGATTATAATAAAGGATTCAAATTTAGTACTTATGCAACATGGTGGATAAGACAAGCAATTACAAGAGCAATAGCAGATCAAGCAAGGACAATTAGAATACCAGTACACATGGTAGAAACTATAAACAAATTAATTCGTACATCAAGACATCTATTACAACAACTAGGACGTGAACCTACCCCAGAGGAAATTGCAAAAGAAATGGAAATTCCTGTAGACAAGGTAATGGAAATCCAAAAAATAGCACAAGATCCAGTATCATTAGAGACACCTATAGGAGAAGAAGATGATAGCCATCTAGGCGATTTTATTCCAGATGATGATAGCCCAGCACCACAAGATTCAGCAGCATATACATTATTAAAAGAGCAATTAGAAGAAGTAATGAATACATTAACACCAAGAGAAGCAAAAGTATTAAAGTTAAGATTTGGACTAGAAGATGGAAAAGCAAGAACACTAGAAGAAGTAGGAAAAGAATTTCAAGTAACAAGAGAAAGAATTAGACAAATTGAAGCAAAAGCACTAAGAAAGCTAAGACATCCAAGTAGAAGTAAGAAATTAAGAGACTATATGAACTAATAAATTAAAGAAACAAAGACAAAATATAGCACATAAGAAAAAGTGTAATAAAAAAGTAGTTGAAAAAGGAAAAGTAATAATATATAATAAAAATATAATAAAGGAAAAACAAAAGAAGGAGAAAATAATAAAAGATGATAAAAGCTGAAACCGTTGCGGGAGTACACACACACACACACACACACAAGTAATTTTATAGAAATAATAAAGGACAATAAAGCCTTTTATTTAACATACTCAATGACAGACTATTTTTGGTAGCCTGTCATTTTTGCGCCATTTTGTCACTTTGTCACTTTGGGGACGTTCTTTAAAGTGACACTTTTGTCACTTGAGGGACAGACTTAAATAGATTATACTTAGAAAACTAAAAATATAAAGAAAGAAGGAAAACGGATGAAAAAGGAAAAAATAATAAAAAGGCTAAAACAACAGAAAGGAATAACACTGATAGCACTAGTTGTAACGATCATTATACTTATAATATTAGCAACAATAAGTATAGGAGCAATATTAGGAGATAACGGATTAATAAATATGGCAACTAAAGCTAGAGATGAGCATGAACAAGCAGAAGAAAAAGAACAAGAACTATTAAACTCTGCAGCTAGCTATATTGATAATATGGGAATAGAAGATGGAAAAGAAACTGGCGGAGAATCTGGAGGAGGAACAACAGGAGGAACAGGAGAAGAATATGATGATGTTACAGGTGGAAATTTAAAAGTAGATTCAAATCTACTTAAAATTCAATGTATAACTGATATGTGGTATCCACAGATATTTGCTTCTAATATTACTAGAAACTTAACGAATGAAAATCGTAATGAGATTCCTGTTATTAAAGATGGACAAATAAATGAAGTTTTTACATCATTTAATTCTGTTTTAACAAAATCTTATGGTGGTGATTCAATAACAGGTTGGATTCCAGGCAAATATGCTGGTAATCCTCCAGCGGAAACAATGGCTAATGCACCTTTCGCATTAGAATTTAAAACGAACGCAGATGAAATGATTTTTTTTGCCTGTGGCTATTTGAGAATTTCTGTTGATAAAGGTAACGGATATGTAATGTCATCTGAAGAAGGTGTTTATACAGGTAGTAGCGGAGCATTGGTTTATGTAGATTTTGGTGAAGGCAGTAATGACTATAAAAATATAAGAATTGAAACAGAAGGAAATATTGGTGCATTTTCTATTATGCAAGGTAAAGAAATAAAAAAAGTAGAAAATACACCTAAAAAGATATTGTTTATAGGTGATAGTTGGACAGAAGGGGTAGCTATAGATACAGGGAAAAAATATCTATCATATTCAAATATAATAGCCGATCGTTTAAATATGCTTTGCATTAATGATGGAGTTGGAGGAGCTGGTTATGATATTGCAACACCGGGTGATGCAAATGAAGGTGCTTTATATTCATATATAAATATGTTAAATGAGTCGTTAGATCATTTTGAACCTGATGTGATTGTAATAAATGGTGGAGGAAACGACATATCTAACGTATCAAAAACAACAGATGCAATTGCACAAAAAGCAGATGAATTATATACGAGACTTGAAGAATATAAAAAATCACATAGTGGTTGTAAAGTTGTTATACTTGGAGTCGAATACATTGAAGGAATACAGGAATATGAACGAACTAGAGAATTAAATTCCAAATTAATAGAAAAAGCAAAAGCACATCAATTTCCTTATATAGATTATGTTACAGGAGATACTTATGGAGCAGATGGAACACAAATAACCGAAGGTAACGGACCATATATAACTGAAACGAACAGAAGCCAATATCTATATACTGATAATACTCACCCTACTCAGGCTGGACATAAATATTTAAGTGAAGCTTTAGCAAAAGAAGTGGAAAAGGCACTAAAAAGTATAGATTAAAGTAATAGGAGAATTAGCAGAAGTGAAAGATAAAAATAACAAGAATAATATTGTTAAAGTTATTTTGATTGGAATTATTGTTATATTAATTATGGTAATTGCAATTTGCATATATTTTATATGTGCTGATTGTTTAAAAGAAGAAAAAATGGAAAAGGATGTAAGTGATACCAATAATGCTAATATAACAATTATGGATATAACAAAAGAGAACTTTGAAACAGAAGTACAAAATTCAGACAAACCAGTGCTAATTTGCTTTGAAACATATTGGTGTAAAGATTGCCAAGAAGCGCAACCAATTATAGAGGAAATTGCAAAAGAAATAAGTAGCTTTGCAAAAATATGTAGAGTAAATATAGACGAACAACAAGAATTAAAAACAAAGTATGAAATTGAGTATATACCAACATTTATTTTATTTGAAAATGGACAAGAAATAAAAAGAATAGTAGGAAAAATACCTAAAGAAGAATTGTTGCAAATATTTAATACAAAATAATTGGAAAATATTAAAATAGAAAGGAGTAAGACATGAAACGCGAAATGCATACCGCTGTAAAGAAACAACTATACTTAAAAAATCAGTTGGGAATTTGTACTAATAATAGGCAACAAAACGGAATAACATTAATAGCACTAGTAGTTACAATAATAGTATTAATTATTTTGGCAGTAATAAGTATTAATGCGGTGTTTGGAGAAAATGGATTAATTTCAAGTGCTGAGATAGCAGAATTAGAACATACACATGCGACAGTATGGGAACAAATGGAGATAGTTTATTCAGATTACTGGATAGGTAAAGTGGCAGATAAAGAAGAAGGGCTTATAAAATATTTACAAGATAAACATATTATAGGTTCAGAAATAGATGGAGGTTATGTTATAAGCATACAAAATCTGCTAGGAAAAAAGATGAGATATGGAAATGGACAAGACGGAAAAAGTGATGTATATAGACTAGAACCAGCATCTGTGCAAGGAGCAGACATAACAAAAATAGCATCAACAAGAGAGAAAATAAGACTAGGTGAAATAGAAAGTGCAGATATTAAATATCAGGTAGCATATTATGGACCAAAGGGAGATAGAGTTTTAGGAATATTAGGAGATAGTATAAGTAGCACAGTAGAAGTAGAAAATGCGAATATAGATATTGAAAAAAGATTAGCAAGTAATCCAGCACCAAAAGAATTTTATGTAGTAGGAGATCAAATTCATTATGAGATAGAAGTAAGAAATATAGGAAATGTGACTATGACAGGAATAAAGATAACAGATGTATTAGTAGCAGGAAGTGGAACATACACACCACAAGCAGATGGAAAAGGAGAGCTAGTACTAGGAGAAGATAATAGTGATAATGTGCATGCAGAAGATGGATTTTGGGTAATAGATAGCTTAGAAAGTAATCAAAGTGAAACGATAAGATATAGTTATACAGTACAAGAAGGAGACGTAGGAGATTCAATCAAAAATACAATAATGGAATTAACAGGAAAGCCAAAACCAAGAATACCAAAAGGAGAAAAAGAACCAGATATAGAGGAGGAAGTACAAGTACCAGTATTGGGAAGTGTACCAGTTAAGAAGATATTGCATTTGACATATTGGACAACGGATGAAAGAACTTCGTCCAATGGTTCTGGGTATATATTCAATAACGATTGCTTAAATCCGACTTTTGAACTTTACGACAATGACGGTCATAAGTGTGCGTCTCTCATGCTGGGCGCGACTTCTTGGGGTGGGGGGTCGGTACCTTGGGACAGTTCTGCGTGGCCGAGTGACCCCGTCAAGAAAGACCTCGTTTTGTCAGGATCCTTTGTTAATGTTCCAGTTGGTGATTACAAATTAAAGGAGACTACCCGATTAGAACAAGGTGCTATTCAGCAATCTGATCACGTTCATGATGAAAGAGTGTACAGCGTTTCGGTTTTGTCGGAAACAGAAACGAAGATTTGGCTTGATGAGATTGATGTGACTGAAGCGACTTTTGAGGATACTTGCTGGTCGCATTCGATATGGAGCACTCCGAAGACTTGTTTTGGTACCATGAACGTTAGAGATGTAATCCATATTAGGTGGGAAGGATGGAGCGAAAATGAGGAGCACCCAATACTAGGTAAAGACATCATTATGGAAATAGCTATTGTTTCTTCTTATTTCGGTACTGGTGCTGGAGACCCAACAACATCTACTTGGAATATTGATGAAAGGTCTTTGGTTGATGGGCGAGAAGGTTGGTACGCGAGTGATATCGTAAAATGTTACAGCCGGGAATAAATGGTATGTTGGAACGCCTGGAAGTGACCTTAAAAGGCTCGAGAAGCATGAGGTGTTCGGTGACGTTGAGTTGACGTTGAAGTTGGGCAACGGTGAGTTTGTTCGAATTAGTTGTGATCCTGAGCCAGTTGATTCCTCTTGGTTTGATACTAGTATGGTAGGAGGGGATGCTTTTCTTATTGAGAAAATCAATTAATATACTAGGAGAATGATAAAAAGAATAAAAATTATGCTGCAAATATTGTTTTGTTTGGAATTATTGAAAGGTTAAATAAAAAGTTAAATGCACGATTAACATAAGAAAAGTGCATTTACTCGAGAACAAATAGATACACATTG
>CANRMM010000033.1 GCA_947631745.1 uncultured Clostridia bacterium | reverse complement strand
CTATAAGAAGGACTTAAGTCCTAGCCAGAAACATGCCCTTATAGGGCAAATTAAAACTACCCGTTGAACGGGTAGTTCTTTTGTGATATACTTGCGTTAATTAATTAATGGGAGGGAAGAAAATTGAAAATTACGGATATAGAAGCTTTAGAAAATATAGCAAATGAAGTTAGAAAAAATATTATAGAAGAAGTATATCAAGCACAGTCAGGGCATCCAGGAGGTTCACTTTCATGTGTAGATATTCTTACGGTATTGTATTTTAATCAAATGAATATTAATCCAGAGAAACCAAGAGATGAGGGAAGGGATAGACTAATTTTATCCAAAGGACATTGTTCTCCGGCATTATATAGCGTGTTAGCAGAAAAAGGATATTTTGCTAAGGAAAAGTTAAAGAATTTTAGAAAATTAGGATCTGAACTGCAAGGTCATCCAGACATGAACAAAGTACCAGGAGTTGATATGACGTCTGGATCTTTAGGGCAAGGTTTATCTGTAGCTGTTGGAATGGCTTTAGCTTCGAAAATGAATAGAGCTGGTTGCAGAATATATTGTATTGTGGGAGATGGAGAAATAGATGAAGGACAAATTTGGGAAGCTTCAATGATGGCATATAAAAACAAATTGGATAATTTGTGTGTTATATTGGATAATAATCAATTACAACTTGATGGCAGAATAGAAGATATAGCAGGATTAGATAATATTAGAGGAAAATTTGAAAGTTTTGGTTTTAAGATTATTGAGGTAGATGGACATAACATTAGTAATCTAATAGATGCTTTTAATACAGCTAAACAAACAAAAGGAAAGCCAACAATGATTATAGCAAAAACAATAAAAGGTAAGGGAATATCTTTTATGGAAAATCAAGTAGGATGGCATGGTACAGCACCAAATCAAGAACAATATGAGAAAGCAATGGAAGAATTAGCAAGAAAAGATTATGTATAAAGGAAGGGATAAAAATGGATTTAGATAAAAAAATAGCGACGAGACAAAGCTATGGGGAAGCATTGGCAGAGCTAGGTAGTAGAAATGAGAATGTTGTTGTATTAGATGCGGACTTATCAAGTGCAACGAAAACCGCATTGTTTGCTAAAAGGTATCCGGAAAGATTTATTAATGTGGGAATTGCTGAACAAAATATGATGGGAATAGCAGTGGGACTTTCAACATTTGGGAAAATACCATATGTAAGTACATTTGCTGTTTTTGCAACAGGTAGAGCATACGACCAAATAAGAAACAGTATTGCATATCCAAAATCTAATGTGAAAATTTGTGCAACTCATGCAGGTGTTACGGTAGGAGAGGATGGTGCAACACACCAAATGCTAGAAGATTTGAGTTTAATGAGGACTTTGCCAAATATGAAGGTAATGTGTACATCAGATGATATACAAACCAAATGGGCAGTAGAAGAAATATCAAAGATGAACGGACCGGTTTATTTGCGTTTGTGCCGATTAGCTACTCCTATTATTTATGATGAAAAACAAAAATTTGAATTTGGAAAAGGAATTCAATTTGGTGATGGAACAGATGCTACTATTATTGCTACAGGGGTAACGGTTTCAGAGGCTCTAAAAGCACAAGAAATCTTAAAAAAACAGGGAGTACAAGTTCGTGTTGTTGATATTCATACGATTAAACCAATTGACGAAGATATTATAGTAAAATGTGCTAAAGAAACTAAGAAGATTATTACGGTTGAAGATCATAGCATTATAGGTGGATTAGGTAGTGCTGTATGTGAGGTTTTAGCTGAAAAATACCCAGTGAATGTTCAAAGATTAGGAATTAAAGATACTTTCGGAAAATCAGGAAAAGCACAAGAATTATTAAATTATTTTAAAATTGATGCAGAAAGTATAGTAGAAGTAGTAAGTAAAGGATAAATTTGATAAGAACAACTTTTTGTGATATAATAATATATGTAACCCAAAATTACGGAGAGGAGTGTTTTACTTCATGGTTACTTTCGCAATCCTCTATATGCTTATGTCCTACATAAGCAAGCAGTTCTTAGATTTTGTTTTTGGAAACACCGAAGCAATGAATACAATTTTTGCCCTTGTACTTTTTATGGGCATTGGATTTGTGGTAATTGCTTCAACATTGGGAAACAATAACCAGAATCAGAGCCAGCACAATAATATCCGTACGTGGGGAATTGGTCTTATTGTGTTTTCCATTCTCACAATGGTTGCAATGGAAATTGTTGCCAAGAATGTAGATACAGTACAGATTGTTGTCTCTTTGATTATTGCATTAGGAGGGATGATTTTTATAAAGAGAAACATGATGATTCCTATGTCAAATCGGAATGGCTTGCCAAACTGGTTTCGGTGGGTTCTTAGACTGATCTAGCAATTTCCCAATATCTAGGAACTGATCAAGAGAGCATTTCACATACCACAAACTGTGGGAGTGAATGCTCTTTTATTTTAATATAAAAAATCAGGAAATTTTATACAACACTATTAAAAAATGAATAAAATAAAGAATCTTTGTAAAAAAAGAAAGAAAAATAAGAAAATATACAGTTTTTCGAATAAAAAAGTATTGCATTTGAAATCGTTTATTGTTATGATTAAGAGGTAATAATTTGAGCAAATGAGATATGATTCAAAAGGAGAAAAAAATGATTGAATTTAGAAATGTTAATAAAACATATGATACTGGTACAGAAGCCGTACATAATGCAAATTTTAAAATAGATAAAGGTGATTTTGCTTTTTTAGTAGGTAGTTCTGGTTCTGGAAAATCAACTATAATAAAATTGATTTTAAAAGAAGAGGAACCAACTTCAGGAAATATTATTATTAATGGAAAAGATACTACTTTTTTAAAACCTAAAAGGGTACCATATTTGAGAAGAAGTATGGGGGTAGTATTTCAAGACTTTAGATTATTACCAGATAAAACTGTATATGATAATGTAGCTTTTGCTATGTATATAGTAAGAGCCACTCCAAAGCATATTAGAAGACAAGTTCCTATGGTATTATCATTAGTTGGCTTAAGTGATAAAGCAAAAGTATATCCAAATGAGTTATCTGGAGGAGAGCAACAAAGAGTAGCATTGGCAAGAGCACTGGTAAATAATCCTTCGATGATAATTGCAGATGAGCCAACAGGAAATCTTGACCCAGAAACGGCATGGGATATTATGACATTACTTAGAGATATTAATGCTAGAGGAACTACTGTTGTTGTTGCTACTCACGCAAAAGATATTGTAGATAGAATGAAAAAGAGAGTTATTCAAATTGAAAAAGGCAATATAGTAAGAGATGATAAAAAAGGTGGGTATGATAGTGAAGTATAGTGTATTAGGTTATTTAATTGGGGAAGGTTTTAGAAATGTATTAAAAAATAAAAAATCTACAATGGCATCACTATTTATTATGTGGGCAACAATGTTTATTTTTGGAATATTCTTTTTAATTGGAGAAAATGTACAAGCTGTTATGACACAAGTAGAAGAACAACAAGCTATGCAAGTATTTGTATCTCCAGATGCGACAGAAACAGAAGAATTAGAATTAGAAGCAAAGATCAAAGCTATACCATATGTAAATACAACGGAACATCGAACAAAAGAAGATGCATTAAATACAATGAAAGCATGGCTAAAAGATTCACAATATATTTTGGATTCTTATGCAGAGGACAATCCTTTTAAGGCTTCTTATGTAGTTACTTTAACGGATTTATCAAAAAGCGAAGAGGTTCAACAACAGATTTTAACATTTGAAAATGTTGCTAGTATAACAGTTCGAAATGATACAATTAATACATTATTAAATTTAGCAAATGGAATTCAAACAGCATCAGCAGTAATTTTAGTATTACTTGTATTAATTTCAACATTTATTATTTCTAATACAATTAAGCTTACAGTTCATGCAAGAAGAAAAGAAATTTCTATTATGAAATATGTAGGTGCAACAAATGGATTTATACGTTGGCCTTTTATGGTAGAAGGTATTATTATTGGAATTATAGCAGCATTAATTACAGTATTATGTTTAGGATTAGCTTATAACTTTGTAGCAGGACAAGTAACATCAACAGAAATTACAGAAAAAATACAGATTAGTTTACTTCAATTTTCAGATGTATTTAATACATTAATAATTACATATTTACTCTTAGGAACAGGAATTGGTGCAATAGGTAGTGCAATTTCTATGAGAAAATATTTAGAGGTTTAAAAGTAATTTAAGGGGACGTAAGAAAAGTAAAGGAGAAAGTCGAATGAAGAGAAAAATCGTATCTATTTTTTTAGCAATATTGTTAGTCATAATTTCAACTATACCAGTGTATGCAGAAACTGCACAAGAGAAGCTAGATAACTTGGAGCAAGAAAGAAACGATACAGAAGAAGAAAAAGATAAAGTAACAAATGAAAAAAATGGAATTCTTGATGAAATTAAAGATTTGAATGTTCAAATTTCTGAATATGAGTCAGAAATTGAAAGATTGAATTCTAAAATTGAGGATTTAGAAGATTCTATTGAAAAAAAGATTGATGAAATAGAAAGGCTAGAAAAAGAATCTGAAGAAAAGAAAGAAGTATTAATTAAGAGATTAATTGCTATTTATGAGGCAGGACAAACTACATATTTGGATGTGCTATTGTCTTCAGAAGATATGGTAAGTTTTATATCAAATTATTATATGATTGAGCAATTAGCGGATGCTGACCAATCTGTTATTGATTCTATTAATCAAAAGCAAAAAGAAATAGAAGATGTAAAAAAAGAATTAGAAGATGAAAAACAAGAAGTGGCAGATGCAAAGAAAGATGTAGAAACAGAAAGTAATAAATTAACCGTAGCGAAGGCTTCAAAGCAAGTAAAAGTAGATAGCTTAGCAGATAAGGAAGAAGAATTACAAGCAAAAATAGATGCTTTTGAAGCTGCTATTGAAGAGGCTAAGGAAGAAATTAAAAGAGAACTTGAAAGTAGTAGTGGTTATGTAGGAAGTTTTGAAGGGGATTTAAGTTGGCCACTTTCAGAAACATCAGAAGATTATAATTACATTACTTCTGTATTTGGATATAGGGAACAACCAATGCCTGGTGCGTCAGAAAACCATGGAGCAGTAGATATTGCAGTTGATCATGTACCAGTATATGCACCAGCAGATGGTCTTGTTATTATAGCAAGAGAACTTTCAGGATATGGAAATTATATTTTAATTGATCATGGTAACGGATATTATACTGGATTTGCACATTTGTCATCTTATAATGTTAGTAAAGGTGATGTTGTAAGTAGAGGTCAACAAATAGCAGTATCTGGTGAAACAGGAATAGCAACTGGACCACATTTACATTATGAAGTACATATTGGTGGATATGATCAATCTGATAGAGTTGATCCATTGCAATATACATCACATCCAGCTTTAATATTTGGATAAAATTTAAAAATAGAAGGAGGCAGATATGAAATTATGAAAAGAAGAATAGCAACTATTATATTAATTATCATTATTTTACAATTTTTTTCTGGTTTTGTATTTGCTGAAAATGTAGTAGTAAATGAAACAAATGAAATAGTAAATGAGACTACTCAAAATGAAACATTAGAAGAGCAAAGTAAAGAAGTAGAGGACAAGCTAAAAAATGCAAATGTGAAATTAGAATATGTACAGTCAGAATTATCGAGTACTATGTTAAAAATTCAAGAATTAGAAGATTTGGTTATGCAGTATCAGTCAGATTTAGATGAAATGCAAAGCCAATTAGATACTCTGCAAGCATCTATAGATGAAGCTACTACAAAATTAACTGTTACTGAGCAAAGCTACAATGAAAAATATGAACTATTAAAGAAAAGATTGGTAGCAATGTATGAAGCAGGAGAAACGCAATATTTAGATGTTTTGCTATCTTCAAGAAATATTGTTGAATTTATTTCAGGATATTATTTAATTAAAGAACTTGTAGATTATGACAATCAATTAATTAAAGAAGTAGAACAACAAAAAAATGAGTTAGAAACAACGAAAACAAAATTAGATAGAGAACAAACTCAACTTAGAATTATAAAAGCACAAAAAGAACAAACCACAGTTGTATGGCAAAATGCAAAAACACTTCAGCAAGAATATGTTACTAATTTAAATGCGGAAGAAAAAAAGCTACAAAAAGAGATAACACAATATAAAGAAGAACAAATAAAGATTAATAAACTTATTCAGGAAACGTTGAATAAATCAAAAAATATTAACATACAATATACAGGAGGCGAAATGCTTTGGCCTGTAGCTGTAGCGGGTACGTGTATTACATCTGGCTTCGGTACGAGAGAACATCCAATTCAAGGTGTTGTTAAAGAACATACAGGAATTGATATAGGAAATGCTGATTATGGTACTCCTGTAGTTGCTGCTGCGGATGGAGTAGTTACATATGCGGGGTGGCTAGGTGGTTATGGAAATTGCGTCATGATTAATCATGGTGATGGGATTGTTACTCTTTATGGACATGGACAAAGTGTAGAAACGTCACTACATAAAGAAGTAAAAAAAGGTGATTTGATTTTAAGAGTTGGCTCGACAGGAAATTCAACAGGTCCACACTTACACTTTGAGGTAATGTACAATGGAGTAAGTGTAGATCCATTACAATTTGTCAAAGCTCCATAAAATATTTTATAGGCTTTTTATAAAACCTAAATTCTTTTGAGGATATGAATAGAATTATGAATGATACAGGTAAAAAAATTTACAAAGTAATTATGTTGATTGTAATTACAGCTTTAATCACAGCACTATTAACGACAATGTTTGTTTATCAAAAATTAACTGGAAAAATGGATATTCAAAACATTATAGAGAGTGGTGATAACTCAGGTTTAGAATTGGCTTTGTCACAAATTAGAAGTATGCTAGAGGAAGAATATATAGGTGATCTTGATGACAAAGCAATGATAGAATCTGCTATTAAGGGTTATGTAGAAGGAGTTGGAGATGAATATACAGAATATTATCCACCAGTTGAGATGTCATCTGTACTAGATACTACATACGGAAATTACGTTGGAATTGGAATTTATATGCTTGTTAACAATGCAAGTGGAATAATAGAAGTACAAAGTCCGATGGAAGGTTCTCCAGCAGAAGAAGCAGGAATTAAATCAGGAGATATTATTAATAAAGTTGAAGGTGAACAGGTAACAGCAAGTAATGCTTCAGACATGTCAAATAAAATAAAAGGAGAAGAAGGAACAAAAGTTAATTTGGAAATATTAAGAGGAGAAAAAACTCTAAATTTTGAGGTAGAAAGAAGAAAAATTGTTGTTAAACATACTAAGAGCGAAGTTTTAGAAAATAATATAGGTTATATTCAGATTAGTGATTTTGATGGTGGAGTGGCAGATGAATTTAGAGAAAGATATGAAAATTTAGAAAAACAAGGTATTACTTCTTTAATTATAGACATAAGAGATAATGGTGGAGGAATTGTAGATGAGTCTCTTGAAATATTAGATATGTTTTGTGAAAAGAATGCTACATTGCTAATTACTGTCGATAAAAAGAATAATGAAGATGTTACAAAGTCACCAAATGATGCAGTAATTAATATGCCTGTAATTGTACTAGTAAATGAAAATTCTGCGAGTGCATCTGAAATATTGGCAGGAGCTTTAAAAGATAATGGAGTAGCTAAATTAGTTGGAACAAAGACATATGGAAAAGGTGTTATACAAACATTACATAGACTAACAGATGGTAGTGGCTTAAAAATTACTTCAGAACAATACTATACACCAAATCATAATAAAATTAATAAAGTTGGAATTGATCCTGACTATGAAGTAAAATTACCAGCGAGTGCTGTAATAACAAAAGAAAATGATACACAACTTCAAAAAGCAATAGAATTATTGCAAGAAAAATAAGGAATAGATCTCTAATATTTATTATGTATTATATAGGTAATAAATATTAGAGATGTTGTTTTTTATAGTAAAAGATTGATAAATACTAAGAAATTAATTTAAGTCAAAATAAAGTTACTAGATAATGGTTTTCAATGCAGAAAATTCTAAAACACACTTGTATGTAACATTTCTGTAACAAAAACTTAATATGTTTTTGTTACAAATATTTTTCAAAAATATGTTACATCATATAAAAGGCTTTAATTTAAGTATTTTTACTTGATTTAAGCCTTTTTTCTATGATTTTCAATTTAAAAGTGAAAAAACAATGAATACTTTCTCTGCATCAATCCTTGCACTGTAATATTCTCGTAATACTATTGTAACGTGCATTTTCTTGCAATATATAGTATAATTATCACATCATGAGATAGAAAAAGGTGGTGATTTTACATGATATATTCTGAAAAACAGTACAAAGAATTAGAAGCCAAATACAAAAAATTACAAAAAGAAAATGAAATTAAAGAAAAAGAAAATAAATTACTAAAACAGCAAAACAGACAAAAGGATGAAATTATACATGATTTAGATAAAAATAATTACAAAGGACAATTCGAAACTCTAAAATTAGAAAATATAGAACTCAAAAAAAAACTAAAGATATACGAAGAAAAATTCGAGATGCAGAGAATCAGCTTAGGAAAAGACAGTAGCAATAGTTGTAAGCCATCATCAACAAATGGATTGAAACATGTAGTTCAAAATAATCGTGTAAAATCTGGAAGAAAGCCTGGAAGAGAAAAAGGACATAAGAGATCTGCTCCAACTGTGACAAAAATACCTGATGAAGTTATTAAAGTTTCTAAAGTTGCAACATGTACTTGTGGTCATGCAACAGAAGAAAAAGAAGAAATATCAAGAGACTTAATATCACTTGAAGTAATTATACATACTACACAATATAGAGGAAAGAAAACAGTATGTCCATGTTGTAATAAAGAATATATGCCTAAATTTCCAGAACAAATTAAAAA
>CANRMM010000032.1 GCA_947631745.1 uncultured Clostridia bacterium | reverse complement strand
GGAAAATAAAGAATATCTGTATACGGAACAGGAAAAAATCCGTAAATTTATAGTAAAGAATTTAACAAAAAGACATAAAGTTTTTTATAAATTCAAGAAAGGAAAGATAAAAAATGGGAATGAAACATTTTAAACCATATACACCATCAAGAAGAAATATGACAGTTTCTGATTTTGAAGAAATAACAAAAAAAGAACCTGAAAAATCACTACTTGCAAAGAAAAAGAAAAATGCAGGAAGAAATTCATATGGAAGAATAACAGTAAGACATCAAGGTGGTGGAAATAGACAAAAATATAGAATAGTAGATTTTAAAAGAAGAAAAGATGATATTGAAGCAACAGTAATAGGAATTGAATATGATCCAAACAGAAGTAGTAATATTGCTTTAATTCAATATGAAGATGGAGAAAAGGCTTATATTTTAGCTCCACAAGGATTAAAAGATGGAGATAAAGTAATATCTGGAGAATCAGTTGATATAAAACCAGGTAACTGTATGCCAATAAACTCAATCCCAGTAGGTACTTTAATTCACAATATAGAATTAAACCCAATGCAAGGAGGAAAATTAGTAAAAGCTGCTGGACAAAGTGCTCAACTTATGGCTAAAGAAGGAAAATATGCACATGTAAGACTTCCATCAGGAGAAATGAGATTAATATTATCAAAATGTAGAGCAACTATAGGAGTAATAGGAAATAGCGATCATGAAAATGTTAAAATAGGTAAAGCTGGTAGAAAAAGACATATGGGAATAAGACCAACAGTTAGAGGTTCTGTTATGAACCCAGTAGATCACCCACATGGTGGTGGTGAAGGTAAAGCACCAGTAGGACACGCAGGACCAATGACACCTTGGGGTAAACCAGCACTTGGATATAAAACTAGAAATAAAAAGAAATTATCTAATAAATTTATTGTTAAGAGAAGATAATTGTTAAGTAAAATATTATATAAGTAGTAATTTAAAAAAGAATTAAAATTTTCTAGAATATAAAAACATGAAAGGAGGACATAAAAATATGTCAAGATCAAGCAAGAAAAAGCCATTTGTACAAGAAAAATTATTAAAAAGAATTGAAGATATGAATGAGACAGGAAAAAAAGAAGTTTTAAAAACTTGGTCAAGAGCTTCAACTATTTATCCACAAATGGTTGGTCATACAATAGCAGTACATGATGGAAGAAAACACGTACCAATCTATATCGCAGAAGAAATGATTGGACATAAATTAGGTGAATTTGCTCCTACAAGAACATTTAAAGGTCATGCAGGAGACAGAAAAACTAAAAAATAATAGTAATAATGATTATAAAAATAAACTTTTGTAAAAGCAAGGAGGGAATAAAAAGTGCAAGAGCAAGAAACAGTAGTTGTTAACGAAGCAAAAGCAACTCTAAAATATGCTAGAATTTCAAGTAGAAAAGTAAAAATTGTAGCAGACTTAATTAGAGGAAAAGATGTAGATGAAGCTTTAGCTATCGTAAAATTTACACCAAAGGCATCATCAGAAATTATTGAAAAATTGTTAAAATCAGCAATTGCAAATGCTGAAAACAATCATAATATGAAACATGAAAATTTATATATTGCTGAAATATATGCAAATCAAGGTCCAACATTAAAGAGAATAAGACCTGCAGCAAAAGGATCAGCAGTAAGAATTAGAAAAAGAACAAGTCACATTACAATAGTTTTAAAGGAACATGAATAAGTATCAATGGAACGCTAATTTATAAAATAGATAAAAATAAGTGTCTCCAACAAAAATGAGAAAAGGAGGAGTAAAAGAAAAATGGGACAAAAAGTACATCCAACAGGTGTAAGAGTTGGAATCATAAAGGATTGGAATTCTAAATGGTATGCAAATTCTAGAGATTTTTCAAACTATTTAGTAGAAGATCAAAAAATTCGTAAATTTTTAAAGAAAAAATTATACTTAGCTGGAATTTCTAAAATAGAGATAGAAAGAACAGCAAAAGCTGTAAAAGTAAACTTATATACTGCAAAACCTGGAATAGTAATTGGAAAAGGTGGAGCAGGAGTAGAAGGAATAAAAGAAGAACTTGCAAAAGTAATCGGAAAAGAAGTAAACTTAAATATTGTAGAGGTAAAAAATGCAGATATAGATGCACAACTAGTTGCAGAAAATATTGCAGGACAATTAGAAAGAAGAATTTCATTTAGAAGAGCTATGAAACAATGTATGCAAAAATCAATTAAAGCAGGTGCTTTAGGAATAAAAACTTCAGTATCTGGAAGATTAGGTGGAGCTGACATGGCTAGAACAGAATTCTATAAAGAAGGGAATATTCCATTACAAACTTTAAGAGCTGATATTGATTATGGATTTGCAGAAGCAGATACAACATATGGAAAAATCGGTGTAAAAGTTTGGATTTATAAAGGAGAAGTTCTTCCAGAAAAACAAGTGGAAGGAGGAGACCAATAATGCCATTAATGCCAAAAAGAACAAAACATAGAAAAGTACAAAAAGGTAGAATGAGAGGAAAAGCAACAAGAGGAAATAGAGTTACAGATGGAGAATATGGAATTCAAGCTGTAACAGGAGCTTTAATTACAAGTAATCAAATTGAAGCTGCCAGAATTGCTATGACTCGTTATATAAAAAGAGGTGGAAAAGTTTGGATAAAAATATTTCCAGACAAACCAATTACTGCGAAACCTATAGGTACTCGTATGGGTAAAGGAAAAGGTGCTCCAGAATATTGGGTAGCAGTTGTAAAACCAGGAAGAGTAATGTTTGAAATTGCAGGTGTACCAGAAGAAACTGCTAAAGAAGCCTTACGTTTAGCTATGAATAAACTACCTAACAAAACAAAATTCGTAGCAAGAGAAACTGAAAAGGTAGGTGAAAATGATGAAGATAAATAAAATAAGAGAAATGTCTTCACCAGATTTAGAAAAGGAATTAGGTGAACTAAAAACAGAATTATTTAAATTAAAATTCAGTTTAGCTACAAATGGGTTAGACAATCCAATGAAAATAAAAGCTGTAAAAAAAGATATAGCTAAAATAAATACTGTGTTGACAGAAAGAAAAATAGCTGAGAAGAAAGGAGAAAACTAATGGAGGAAAGAAAACTTCGTAAAGTTATGATTGGTACTGTTACTTCTAACAAAATGGACAAAACAGTTGTAGTAGCTGTTCAAACTAGTGTTAGCCATAATGTATATGGTAAGACAGTAAAAAGAACATATAAATTAAAAGCACATGACGAAGAAAACGCTTGCCAAATTGGTGATAAAGTAAAAGTAATGGAAACAAGACCACTTTCTAAAGATAAAAGATGGAGAGTAGTTGAAATTGTAGAAAAAGCAGATATAAAATAGAAAATAAAAAGGGAAAAAATAATCCCTAACAATTAATCAAGAAAGGAGAAACTTAAAATGATACAACAACAAACAAGATTAAAAGTAGCAGATAATACAGGGGCAAAAGAACTTATGTGTATTAGATGTTTAGGTGGATCTTTTAGAAAAACATCTAATATTGGTGATGTAATAGTTGCTTCAGTTAAATCAGCAACACCAGGTGGCGTTGTAAAAAAAGGTGATGTTGTAAAAGCTGTTATAGTAAGATCTAAAAAAGGATTAAGAAGATCAGATGGATCATATATAAAATTTGATGAAAATGCAGCTGTAATAATAAAAGAAGATGGAACACCAAGAGGAACACGTATATTTGGACCAGTTGCAAGAGAATTAAGAGAAAAGGACTATATGAAAATACTTTCATTAGCACCAGAGGTATTATAGAGCATACCGTGTAAATAATTATATTAATAGTCTTAAAACTAAACACAATATTAAAAAGAAAAGGAGGAGGCTCCATGAGAATAAAAAAAGGAGACAATGTTCAAGTTTTATCTGGAAATGACAAAGGTAAAACAGGAGAAGTTTTAGAAGTAATTCCAAAAGAAAACAAAGTTATTGTTAAAGGAGTTAATATTAGAAAAAAACATGTCAAAGCCAGAAAACAAGGAGATGAAAGTGGAATTATCTCAGTTGAATCTGCTATACCAAGCTCAAAAGTAAATGTAGTATGTTCTAAATGTGGAAAAGCTACAAAAGTTGGTTATAGTACAGAAAAAGATAAAAAAGTACGTATTTGTAAAAAATGCGGTGCTAAACTAAAATAGTAAAAGGAAGGAGGATTAATAATAAATGGAAAAAATAAGAGAACAATATGAAAAAGAAATAATCCCAGCATTAATGAAAAAATTTGGATATAAATCAGTTATGCAAGTACCAAAACTTGATAAAATAGTAATTAATATAGGGTTAGGAGATTTAAAAGAAAACCCAAAAGCATTAGAAAATGCAATGAATGATTTAAGTATAATTACAGGTCAAAAACCAGTAATAACAAAGGCTAAAAAATCAATAGCAGCATTTAAATTAAGAGAAGGAGTTAACATTGGATGTAAAGTAACTTTAAGAGCAGGAAAAATGTATGATTTTGCTTATAAATTATTCAATGTAGCACTTCCAAGAGTTAGAGATTTTAGAGGAGTATCAACAAATTCTTTTGATGGTAGAGGAAATTACTCTATGGGTGTAAAAGAACAATTAATATTCCCTGAAATAGAATATGATAAAGTAGATAAATTAAGAGGTATGGACATTATATTTGTAACAACAGCTAAGACAGACGAAGAAGCAAAAGAATTATTAACACTTATGGGAATGCCTTTTAAAAACTAATAAAAAGAAGTTATGAAAGGAGTATAACTATGGCTAAAAAGTCAATGAAAGTAAAACAAGCTAGACCACAAAAATATAAAACTAGAGAATATAATAGATGTAAATTATGTGGTAGACCTCATAGCTATATTAGAAAATACGGTATATGCCGTGTATGCTTTAGAGAATTAGCACACAAAGGGGAGATACCAGGTATCAAAAAAGCTAGTTGGTAAAATAAAAAAGATAAGAAAAGGAGGTAAGTAATTAATGAATATTACAGATCCAATAGCAGATATGTTAACAAGAATTAGAAATGCAAATAGTTCAAAACACAAAACAGTTGATATTCCAGCATCAAATATAAAATTAGGAATTGCTGAAATATTATTTAAAGAAGGATATATAAAGTCTTTTGAAGAAATCAAAGATAATACACAAGGAATCATCAGAATTACTCTAAAATATGATGAAAAAGGAACAAGAGTAATAGATGGATTAAAAAGAATTAGTAAACCAGGATTAAGAGTTTATGCAAATCGTGATGAATTGCCAAAAGTATTAAATGGTTTAGGAATTGCTATTATTTCTACATCAAAAGGATTAAAAACAGACAAAGAAGCAAGAGAATTAGGAATTGGTGGAGAAGTTTTAGCTTATGTATGGTAGAAGAAAGAAAAGGAGGTAAGGTAAATGTCAAGAATAGGAAACAAACCAATTACAGTACCAACAGAAGTTGAAGTAAAGATAGAAGGACAAAAAATTACTGTAAAAGGACCAAAAGGTACATTAGAAAGAGAAATACATAAAAATATTTCCTTAGAAAAACAAGAAAATACAATTAAAGTTACTAGAATAGATGATGAACCATTTAACAAGAGCTTACATGGTTTAACAAGAACTTTAATTCAAAATATGATAATTGGTGTAACTTCTGGATATAGCAAAGAATTAGAAATTAATGGTGTAGGATATAGAGTTTCAAAACAAGGAAACAATTTAAATTTAATGCTAGGATATTCACATCCAGTAATTTTTGAAGCACCAGAAGGAATATCTTTTGATGTTCCAAATCCAAATACTATTATAGTAAAAGGAATTGATAAAGAATTAGTTGGAGAATGTGCAGCAGTTGTAAGAAGTAAAAGACCACCTGAAGTATATAGAGGAAAAGGTATTAAATATAGTGATGAAGTTATTAGACGTAAAGAAGGAAAGACTGGTAAATAAAAATAATAAATAAATCATTGTTTACTTTTAAGAAAGGAGAAGGAAAATGATAAAGAAGATAGATAGAAAAAAGGAAAGAACAAGAAGACACCTTCGTGTTAGAAGAAAAATTTCTGGAACAGCATCAAGACCAAGATTATGTGTATATAGAAGTAACTCTAATATTTATGTACAAATAATAGATGATGTTGCAGGTAATACTTTAGTTTCAGCATCAACACTAGATAAACAAATAAAAACAAAACACGCCAATAAACAAGCAGCTAAAGAATTAGGAACTTTAATTGCAAAAAAAGCAATAGAAAAAGATATAAAGACAGTTGTTTTTGATCGTGGTGGATATATCTATCATGGAGTAGTAAAAGAATTAGCAGAAGCTGCAAGAGAAGGCGGTTTACAATTTTAATATAAAAAAACAATATAGCTTTTTAACAAGAATTAGAAAGTAGACAGATATATATTTGTAAAGAATACAAAGATAGGAGGGAAAACTAAAAATAATGGAAGAAAACAAAGAATTAAAAGAAAAAGTTGTTGCTATTAACAGAGTTGCTAAAGTTGTAAAAGGTGGTAGAACTTTTAGATTTAGTGCTGTAGTAGTAGTAGGAGACGAAAATGGTCATGTAGGTGTTGGAAATGGTAAAGCATCAGAAGTTCCAGATGCTATAAAAAAAGCAATTCAAGAGGCAAAGAAAAATTTAATAGAAGTGCCAATAGTTGGAACAACTGTACCTCATGAATATTTAGGAAACTTTGGAAGCGCAAAAGTAATGTTAAAACCAGCTGCAGTTGGTACAGGACTTATTGCAGGAGGAAGTGTAAGACCTGTATTAGAGCTTGCAGGATATAAAGATATTAGAACTAAAGTTATTGGAACAAATAATCCAAGAAATGTTGTTTATGCTACAATTGAAGGTTTAAAATCAATGCAAACAGTAGAACAAGTAGCTAAAAAAAGAGGTAAAAAAGTAGAAGAAATTTTATAATTAAATTTTAACAAAGAGGAGGTGCAAAGTATAAAATGAATCTAAATGATTTAAAACCAGCTGTAAAAAAAGTAAAAAGAAATAGAGTAGGACGTGGAATAGCATCTGGAAATGGAAAAACATCAGGAAGAGGTCAAAAAGGACAAAAATCAAGAAGTGGTGGTGGTGTTAGAAGAGGATTTGAAGGAGGTCAAACACCATTATATAGAAGATTACCAAAAAGAGGATTTAATAATATACATGCAAAAACATATACAGAAGTTACTTTAAAAATGTTAAATAAATCAAAAGCTACAGATGTTACAGCTGAAACTTTATTAGAAGAAGGAATTATAGGAAAAATAAATGACGGTATTGTCGTTTTAGCAACTGGAAAATTAGATAAAAAATTAAATATAAAAGCCAAAAGATTTACTGCAAAAGCGAAAGAAGAAATTGAAGCTTTAGGCGGAAAGGCTGAGGTGATATAAATTGTTTAAAACAATAAAAAATGCATTAAAAACACCAGATGTAAGAAAAAGATTATTATATACACTATTATTAATAGTAATATTTAGATTAGGATGCTATATTACTGTACCAGGAGTAAATAGCATAGTATTAAATGATGCTATGGGTGAATCAACAGGAATAGCAGGATTAATTGATATGATTTCAGGAGGAGCTTTTTCAAGATTTTCTGTTTTTGCCATGTCAATTAGCCCATACATAACAGCTTCTATTGTTATACAATTATTAGCTATGATTATACCAGCTTTAGAAAAGTTAACAAAAGAAGGTGGAGAAGAAGGTAGAAAAAAAATCAACAGATATACTAAAATATTAACAATTATTTTAGCATTAATAGAATCTATTGGAATTTATTTATCATATAAATCATCAGGAATATTTGTTAATGATAGTTTCTTAACAGGAGCTTTAGTTGTAGTTGCATTGGTAGCTGGTACATCACTATTAATGTGGCTAGGAGAACAAATTACAAGTAAAGGAATTGGAAATGGAATATCTATATTAATTTTTGTAGGTATTATTTCAGGATTACCAAGTGCAATAACTACAATAGGAGCTTTAGTAATAACAGGAGGATTTAATACAGTAGGATTAATAACAGCATTAGGAATTTTAATAGGAGCTATAATTTTAGTTGCAGGAGTTGTTTTTGTACAACAAGCAGAAAGAAGAGTACCTGTACAATATTCTAAAAAAGTAGTTGGAAGAAAAATGGTTGGAGCACAAAATACACATATTCCATTAAAATTAGCTATGGCAGGAGTTATACCAGTAATTTTTGCATCATCATTTATGACATTTCCAGCTATGATTATTCAAATATTTGTACCAGATATTACAAGTCAAACAGGATTTTTAGCAGGATTATATAATTTCTCAATTGCTACATCTACTTCAAATGTAGGAATTGGTTATTCTATAGCAAATGCAATTGTTTATTTATTATTAATAGTTGGATTTACATTTTTCTATACTTATGCTACATTCAATCCAGCAGAAGTATCAAATAATATAAAGAAAAATGGTGGATTTATTCCAGGAATAAGAGCTGGAAAACCAACAACAGATTATTTATCATCAATAATATTTAAATTAACATGGTTTGGAGGATTCTTTTTAGCAGTAATTGCAATATTACCAATGTTATTAAGATTTACAAACTTAAATGTTGCATTTGGAGGAACATCAATATTAATTGTTGTAGGAGTTGCATTAGAAACAGTTCAACAATTAGAATCTCAATTAGCAATGAGACATTATAAAGGATTTTTAGAGTAAGAAAGAAATAAAAAAATATAAATATTTAGTAACTAGATTTTCTAAATAGTATTTATAGGTATTATTTAGAAAATCTTAGTTACATGTTTAAAAATAGTTTTTATTCTGTTTATTTATATTCTAGGAAAGACATCATCTTTGATGATAGGCTTGAGGCGTAGATTTCTTAGCTCTGCGAATATAATGAGCTAGAGATAAGATATGCAGAGCTATATAATTATGCGGAACTTAAATTTTCTTAGCGACAAAGGAGCTTTAGAAAATATTAGTTACGTTTATTTATAAAAA
>CANRMM010000031.1 GCA_947631745.1 uncultured Clostridia bacterium | reverse complement strand
GATAAAATGATATCAGAGAGTATAGGAGCAGATGGAAATATACAGAATTTTAAATCATTTACAGAGCCAGAAGGACAGACATATTTAGATATAGGAGAAACGGGATATATTACTTATACATATACGGTAAAAGAGGAAGACATAGGAAAGAGAATACTTAACTCAGTAACAGGAGTAGAAACAAAACCACCAACACCACCAAAAGGAGAAAAATTACCAGAAGTTGAAGTAACACCAGAAAAAGAAGAAAAACCAGAGAGGGTAACCCATCCATCGACCGGAGGCATTTATGGTATCCCTACAGATTATTGGGAATTATCAAAGTATGTTCACCTAGATGTTGGAGGAGATGGAGAACCAATAGAGTCTTGGGAGGGGGATTGTCTATTAAAAATATATAAAGTAGCAGATTTTAACAACAAAACAGAAAAATTTAAATACATTGAAGGATTAGAAGAATATTTAAAAAATCAAGGATATACAGACATTAGATATAAATATGGAATTAACTATGTAAGCGAAGAAGAGGAAGATCAACTAACAACAACTATTACAGAATATATTTTACAAAATAATATAGAACCATATATCAAACTAAATCCAGGAGATAGAATAGAACCACAAGAAAAATGGAGTCCAGGAGGAGAACAATATGAGAATGGAATATATAAAGATTATCCTTATGGAGGAATGTACTTAGCTATTTTCAATACAGCATATACTGAACATAGAGTATTTTTTAGTTCATCAAAGTTAATAGAATTACCATGTTGGACGATTGACGCGCAGTCTGGCGAGTGGCGGGCGCTACCCATGCACGTATGGTTATTCTATGGCAATCGGTGAGTCAAATGGAGTTGTAAGAAAAACATCAATGGAGATATCGACAACTATGGAAAACTTACCAGAAGGTAGTACAGAAACTATTGTGTATAAAGTAAATGCAACAAAAAATGGAATAGCAGTATATTCAAATATAGATAGTACAACATTTAAAGAATCAGGCACACAAACAATAACACTAAACAATATTCCTGTGGGTTCAGAAGTAACAATAGAACAAATATATAGTGGAGCATGTAGTGATTGTACTTCTGGTACAAAGAAAAACGTTACTTTAGATACTACTACACCTATAAACATATCATTTACTAATAAATATAATGGTAGTTCAATAAGAGGAGGAAGCCTAAAAGATAGCTTCATATTCACCGAATATGGTTGGGAAAACGGCGAACAAGAAAAAACGGAAGACAACAGTAGCGGATTAGAAATAGATGAAAGTTATGGAGCCTGGTTTCACCACATTACATTTATAAATAATGGTACTGACGCAAGATGGGTAAGAGCAAAGGTATTAAGTGATAATGAACATAGTATTGAATATGAAGGAGAATATTGGTATGGAGGTAATGATGGTTATTTCTATCATCATTTTGCAATAGAAGATTCTTGTCAATCTGGAGAATTAATAGCTGAAATTAAAAATATAAAAGAAAATCCAGCGGAAGGAGAACATTTTAATGTTATAGTTGTGTATGAAACTGTTCCGGTAGAATATAACGAAGAGGGTGCACCGATACAAGCTAACTGGAAATAGAAAATGGCAGTAACATAACAAAAAGAGATTATTATAATGAATCAAAAGTTCATATAATAATCTCTTTTAATCTTTTTTGGTGGAGATGAGGAGAGTCGAACTCCTGTCCAATACCTTTTCCATATAAACTTCTCCGAGTGCAGTTTATTGATAAAATTCCCTAAATAATAGTTCAACAAACAAATCTATAATTCAGGTAGTCAAAACAGTACCCACTATTTTGATGACACAAAATAGTTTCGTTTCCCACTAATTGTCGCCTTATTCTAAACCGTGGGCAGTAAAGATAAGACGTCGCCGCACTTAGGCAGCGTATGCTAATTCTCTATTATCAGCGTTTAAATTTAATTTTGCTTTTTTAAAGTGGCCAAAGCAACCATCCACTACTCGCTATTTATACTTCTAAAATACTGTCGAAACCAAATACATCCCCATATATAAATACAAATTTTATTATACTATATTTTATGTAAGAAAACAAGAAAAAAATCTTAGAATACAACGCCAAAATTTAACAAAAAAATTTCAAAAAAAATATAAAAAACTTTGTCAAAAAATGTTTACTTTTTAATAAAATTTATATACAATGTTGAAAGAAATGCAAAAGAAAAAAGAAAGGGGACATTAATTAATGAAAATATTAATGTTAACATGGGAATACCCTCCAAGAATCGTAGGAGGAATCGCTAGAGTAGTGCACGATTTATCAAAAAGATTAATAAAGGATGGACATGAGGTAACTGTTGTAACGTATAAAGATGGAGATGTCCCATACTATGAGAATGACAAAGGTGTTGAAGTATATAGAGTAGAAAATTATATGATTCAACCAAACAATTTTATAGATTGGATATTACAATTAAATTTTAATTTGGTAGCCAAAGCTTCCGAGATTATACAAAAGAAAGGTAAATTTGATGTAATACATGCACATGATTGGTTAGTAGCAAATGCAGCTAAATCATTAAAAGCAGCATTTGATATACCAGTTGTTGCTACAATACATGCAACAGAAGCTGGAAGAAATTCAGGAATTCATGATGAAACACAAAGATACATCAATGATACAGAATGGCTTTTGACTTATGAAGCAACAGAAGTCATTGTAAACAGTAATTATATGAAAGGACATGTACAAGGGCTATTTGGATTACCATTTGATAAAATTAATGTGGTACCAAATGGAATTAATACAACTAATTTTAACGGAATAGAAAGAGATTATTTATTTAGAAGACAATATGCAATGGATAACGAAAAAATAATTCTTTATATAGGTAGATTAGTATATGAAAAAGGAGTACAACATCTTATATCAGCAATGCCAAAAATTTTAGCAAATTATCATGATGCAAAATTAATAATAGCTGGAAAAGGTGGAATGTTAGATGAACTAAGGGCACAAGTAGATTCGATGGGACTTTCAAATAAAGTATATTTTACAGGATATTTAAATGCAAAGCAAGTACAGAAGATGTATAAATGTGCAGATGTTTCAGTATTTCCAAGCACATATGAACCATTTGGAATTGTAGCATTAGAATCAATGCTTGCTGGTGTACCAACTGTTGTTTCAGACATAGGAGGACTAAATGAAATTGTTGAACATGGTGTAGATGGAATGAAGAGCTATGCAGGAAATCCAAACTCAATAGCAGACTCAGTCTTAAACTTACTATATGATGGTCAATTAGCAGCTAATGTATCAAAAAGAGCTAGATTAAAAGTAAAAGAAGAATTTAATTGGAATAAAATTGCACAAGACACACACTATATATATGAAAGAGCAATTTGCAAAACTGTGGCACAAAGACAAGCAGAACAAATTGCACAAGAAAGAGCAAAGAAAACAGAAAAAGCAAAAAATACGGAAAGAGAAATAACAAATTTATTAAGTTTCAAGAAGAAACATGCATATGCATAGGAAAGGAAGGTTTTTGGGAAGATGAATGTATATGACACAGCAAATAGATTAGCTTATGAAATACAACAATCAGAAGAATACAAAGGATACAAAAAATTAAAAGATAGTTTAATGAATAACCCAGAAACAAAGCAAAAAATCGAAGAATTTGAAAAACTAAGATATAATATACAGTTAATGCAATATACAGGAGAAGACAAAGACGAAGAAAAAAATAAAAAGCTAGAAGAAATGTATACAATGCTAATACAAGATAATGAAATAAAAGAATATTTTGATTTAGAAGTGAAATTCAATGTTATGATAGCAGATGTAAATAAAATCATAGCAGAAGCAATTAAAGATGTATTATAAAAGTTTATATAAGTTACAATAATAGCAGATTGGATAATATATCTAATCTGCTATTAAAAAAAGAAAAGGGAAAAATATGGAATATATTATTATTTTAATCATAAGCATTATGATAATTTTTGTATTGAAATATGCTTGGGGAATAAAAATAGGTGACTTAAAAAAGATAAAAGAAATAGGTTATGATAAAAAATTAAATGAAATAACAAATAAATTACCAGCTAATAAAGAAGTATGTGAACAAATTTTAAAAGATTTAGGAAATACAACTGTGAAAATAGAAACAAATGATGATAAAAACAGCACATTAAGCTACTATATGGTATTAACTAATCATATTATCATTGCAAATATAAATGATACATTTTCAAGAATACAAACCATTGCCCATGAATGCTTACACTCAATACAAAATAGAAGAACATTAATGTTCAATTTCATATTTTCTAATATTTATTTATTATACTTTGCTTTAATCATAATTTTAACTATATTCAAAATAATTAAATATCCAATAATTACATTAATAGGTCTTATATTATTAGGTATTATTTATTATGCCATTCGTAGCTACTTAGAAACAGACGCTATGACAAAAGCACCATACAAAGCAAAAGAGTATATGGAAAAAGCAGAAAAACTTTCAAAAGAAGAAATAAATACCATAATGAAAAACTATGAAACAATAAATAATATTGGAATTCCATTAACTAATTTCCAATTATTAGCTTCAGTATTAGTAAAAATAATTATTTACGCAATTCTTGCGTTCATTACGACATTAGTCTAAAAAAATAAACTCTACATACAAAAAATATGTGTAGAGGCTTTTTTATATAAAAATTAAAATAAATTTGCTATAACTCTTTAAAAAACTTGTATTTTATAGTAAAATAAAAAGCAAATTGTGTAATATAAAGGAGAAAAAGGATGAATAAAAAATGGGAATGTTATGTAGTAGATGAAAACAAAGTAGAAGAAGTTGCTCAAAAATATAATATTAATAAAATTCTTGCAACAATACTTGTAAATAGGAATTTAATAGAGAAAGAACAAGTAGATAAATTTTTAAATCCTACACGTAAGGATTTTCATGATCCATATTTGATGCCAGACATGAAAAAAGCGGTAGATAGAATTATGAAAGCAATAGAAGAAAAACAAAAAATTATGATATATGGAGACTATGATGCTGACGGGATCACAAGTATTACCGTATTAAAAAAATTTTTGAGGCAAAGAAACATTCCTGTTGAAAGCTATATTCCAAATCGATTAGATGAGGGATATGGTTTAAATAAAACAGCAATTCAAACAATTTATGATCAAGGATATAGATTAATGATAACTGTTGACTGTGGAATCTCAGGTATCGAAGAAATTGAATTCGCAAATCAGTTAGGAATTGAAACAATTATTACTGATCATCATGAACCAGCGGAAGAATTACCAAAAGCATATGCAATTATTGATGCAAAACGAAAAGACAATAAATATCCATTTAACCAATTAGCAGGAGTAGGAGTTGTATTAAAACTAATTCAAGCAATTTCTATTCGAATGGGATTAGATGAAAAAGAGTATTTAAAATATTTAGACTTAGTTTGTATTGGAACAATTTCTGATATTGTACCATTAGTAGATGAAAATAGAGTAATTGCAAAATTGGGATTAAAACTAGTAGAAGTGACAAAAAATATAGGCCTTCGCACTTTACTAAATACAATAGGATTTAAGAAAATTGATTCTACTGCTATTTCATTTGGAGTAGCACCAAGAATTAATGCTTGTGGCAGAATGGGACATGAGAAAGACGCTTTAGACTTATTCTTATGTGAGGATGAAAAAGAAGCACAGAAAATTGCAGAAAAGTTAAATGCATATAATAAAGATAGACAAGAAAAAGAAAAAGAAATTTTTGAACAAGCATTTGAACAGATAGAAAAGGAAGAAAAAAATAAAAGCTGTATTATACTAGGAAATGAAAATTGGCATCACGGAATTATTGGAATTGTATCATCAAAAGTAACAGACATATATTTTAAACCAAGTATCTTAATTTGCTTTGATGGAGAAGAAGGCAAAGGCTCAGGAAGGAGCATACCAGGGTTTGATTTGCATGAAGCATTAACTAAATGCAGTAAATATGTAGAAAAGTTTGGAGGACATTCCATGGCAATTGGTATTAGCTTAAAAAGAGAAAATTTTGAAAAATTCAAAGAAGAATTTGAAAATTACACAAAAGAAAGTAAAATAGATAGCTTAATACCAATTATAAAAATTGATGAAGAAACTAGTTTAAAAAATATTAATATAGAAGATGTAGAAAGTTTAAAACTGTTAGAGCCATTTGGAGAAGCAAATAAAACACCATTATTCTTATTTAAAAATTTAAAAATAAATTCAATTAGAGCATTATCAGAAGGAAAACATTTAAAGTTAACATTAAAAGATGGACAATATATGATAGATGCAATAGGTTTTAATTTAGGACATTTATCAGAACAATATCGATTAGATGATAAAGTAGATGTAGTTGGAACTTTAGATATTAATAATTTTAATGGAAATGAAAATATACAAATTACAATAAAAGACATACGAAAATCATATTAAAAATAGGAGGTGGAAATGTATGTCAGAATATAAAGAAGTAACAATAGAAGACGTAATTTCTGTAATGAAAAAGAATCAAAGAAGAAGTGACACAAAACTTGTCTTAAAGGCATACAATTATGCAAAAGAAAACCATGGAAATCAACTTAGAAAATCAGGAGAGCCATACATTATCCATCCAATACAAGTAGCATATACACTTGCAGAACTAGAATTAGATGAAGCAACGATTTGCGCAGCTTTATTACATGACGTTGTAGAAGATACACCAGTAACACAGGAAGACTTAATAAAAGAATTTGGCGAAGAAATTGCTGAAATGGTAGACGGTGTTACTAAACTTGGTAAATTATCTTATACTAGTATTGAAGAACAGCAAGTAGAAAATTATAGAAAAATGTTCTTAGCAATGGGAAAAGACATTAGAGTTATTTTAATCAAATTAGCAGATAGACTTCATAATATGAGAACTTTGAAATTCCTAAGTCGAGAAAGGCAAATAGCTAATGCAAAAGAAACTATGGACTTGTATGCACCACTTGCAAACCGTTTAGGTGTATATTCATTAAAATGGGAATTAGAAGATTTGGCATTCAAATATTTATATCCTGAAGACTTTAGAGAAATTGTAGAAGGGATTGATAAAAAAAGAGAAGAAAGATTAAAATTTATAGATTTAATCATGGATCAAATTCGTGTAGAACTAAAGAAACAAAAAATTGATGCAGAAGTTACGGGCCGTGCAAAACACTTTTACAGTATATATCGTAAAATGAAAAGAGATAATGTTACATTAGATCAAATTTATGACTTATTTGCTCTAAGAATTATAGTAAATTCGATAAAGGATTGCTATGCAGCATTGGGAGTAGTGCATGAACTATACACGCCAATGCCAGGTAGATTCAAGGACTATATTGCTGTACCAAAGCCAAACATGTATCAATCATTACATACAACTTTAATTGGAGAAAAAGGAACACCATTCGAGGTACAAATTCGTACATGGGATATGCATAAAGTAGCTGAATTTGGTATTGCGGCCCATTGGGCATACAAAGAAACTAGCTTTGCAAAAGGGAAAAAAGCAAATGTAAAAGTTGAAGACGACAAATTAGCTTGGGTAAGAGAAACACTAGAATGGCAAAAAGACGAACAAAATCCTGAAAGCTTTATGGATACATTAAAAAAAGAGCTTTTTGAAGATGAAGTATATATTTTTACGCCAAAAGGAGCGATTAAAGCATTACCAAAAGGAAGCACACCAATTGATTTTGCTTATTCTATTCATGAACAAATAGGACATAAAATGGTAGGATGCAAAATTAATAGTAAGATGATGCCAATTATAACAAAGCTACAAAATGGTGATATAGTAGAAATTTTAACATCAGATCAGTCCAAAGGGCCAAGTAGAGATTGGCTAAAATTTGTCAAAAGCTCAGGAGCAAGAAGCAAAATTTTATCATGGTTTAAGAAAAATCAAAGAGCAGAGAATATTGAAAAAGGTAAAGACTTAATTGAAAAAGAAATTAAAAAAATAGGAATGAAACATGATGAGCTTATGAAAACTGAATTTGTTCAATCAGCATTAACTCGATACAAATTCAATAACATAGAAGATATGTATGCCAGTGTAGGCTTTGGATCAATATCACAAGGGAAAATTATTGCTAGAATATTAGAAGAATATAGAAAAGTACACCAAGAAGAAAACATAGAAAAAACATTGGAAGAATTAACAAAAGAAAAAGTAATAAAAGAAAAACCATCACAAAATGGTATTGTAGTAAAAGGAATAGAAAATTGCTTAGTAAAATTATCAAAATGCTGTAATCCTGTACCAGGAGACGAAATTGTAGGATATATTACAAAAGGAAGAGGAGTATCTGTTCATAGAGCAGACTGCTTAAATGTAAAAAACTTATTATCTGAAGAAGACAGAATGATTGATGTATATTGGTATACAGGAAACAAAACTACTTATAATGTAGACATAGAAATTTATGCAAATGATAGAAACGGATTATTAGCAGATATTATTACAGAAATAGGAAACACAAAATGCAAAATGATAGCAGTTTCATCAAGAGCAACAAAGGAAAAATTAGCTATCACAGAAGTTACAATAGAAGTAGAAGATGTAGAACAATTAAATAAAGTACAAAAAGCATTAAGAAAAATTGATAGCGTATATGAGGTGAAAAGGAAAAAATGATATTAAAAATGATACCTGTAGAAAGTGCAAATGGACATTATACAAATTGTTACATTGTGCAAGATGAAAAAACAAAAGAAACTATGGTAATAGACCCAGGAGGAGAAGCAAGCAAAATTACAGAACTTTTAGATATATTACAAGCGAAGGTAAAATATATTTATCTAACACATTGCCATGGAGATCATATTGGAGCAGTAAATGAAATAAAACAAGCAAAAGGTGGAAAAGTGTTAATATACACAGAAGAAGCCAAAAATATCAACAATCCAAATGTGAATCTAGGACCATATATGAATATAAAAGTTGAGCCAATAGAAATAGATGCAAGAGTAAATGATGGAGATTTACTACATATTGGAGAAATACAATTAAAAGTAATTCATACACCAGGACATACAGTAGGAGGAACCTCACTTTATTGTGAACAAGAAAAAATGTTATTTTCCGGAGACACTTTATTTAAAGGAACCTGGGGAAGAACAGACCTACCAACAAGTAGCTTTGAAGAAATTATTAACTCAATATCAAATAAATTATTAATTTTACCAGACAGCACAATTGTATATTCAGGCCACGGAGAAGTAACAACAATACGTGAGGAAGAACCAATTTACTATAACCTACAACCACGTGAAGAATAATATCACTTTGTTGTCACTTTGGGGACGTTCTTTTCTGTGACACTTTTGTCACTTCAGGGACAGACCTATTAAATTTATTAAACCAGTCAAAAGGAGAAGATTATGAAAGTAGAACCAAGAACATTACCAGGATTTATGGAACTGTTACCACAAGAACAAATTCTATTTAATCGAATGAAAGAAAAAATTAAAAACTCTTATGAAAAATTTGGTTTCCTACCAATTAATACGCCAATTATAGAGAAAGCAGATGTGCTTTTAGCAAAAGCAGGAGGAGAAACAGAAAAACAAATTTATCGTTTTAATAAAGGTGAAAATGATTTAGCATTACGTTTCGATTTAACAGTGCCTCTTGCTAAATATGTAACGCAATATTATGGAAATTTAAGTTTTCCTTTTAGAAGATATCAAATTGGAAAAGTATATAGAGGAGAAAGACCTCAAAAGGGTAGATTCCGTGAATTTTATCAATGTGATATTGATATTATTGGAGATGGAGAATTAAGCATTATAAATGATGCTGAAATTCCAAGTATTATTTATGCAACAATTAAAGAACTAGGATTTGAAAATTTTACTATTTGCATAAATAATAGAAAAATTTTAAATGGATTATTCAAGGAATTAAATCAAGAAACAATATCCATGGACATTATGAGAATTATTGATAAATTAGAAAAAATTGGAGAAGAAAATGTAATTGCCTCTTTAAAAGAATTACAAGTACCACAAAAAGCAATTGATGACATTATGACGTTTATTAAAATTGATGGAAATAATGATGAAAAAATTGCAAAATTAGAAGGTTTAAATTTTAAAGACGAAACTTTTAATAATGGACTAAATGAATTAAAAGAAGTAATAAAATACGTTAGAATTTTTGGAGTTCCAGAAACACACTTCAAAGTGGATTTAACAATTGCGAGAGGACTAGACTATTATACAGGAACTGTATATGAGACATTTTTAAACGAATATAGAGAAATAGGAAGTGTATGCTCTGGAGGAAGATATGATAATTTAGCAGAGTATTACACTGATAAAAAATTACCAGGAGTAGGTGTATCAATAGGACTAACACGTTTATTCTATAAACTAAATGAGTTACAAGCAATTCAAGAAAATCAGAAATCAATTGCTAAAGTATTAATTGCGCCTATGACAGATGAGATAGGGGAAGCACTAAAAACAGCAAGTTATTTAAGAAATAAAGGTATTAATACAGAAGTATATTTAGAAAATAAAAAGATAAAAGCTAAATTCAAATATGCAGACAAATTACAAATTCCATATGTTATAACAATAGGAGAAAATGAAATACAAAATGGCACAGTATCGTTAAAAAATATGGAAAATGGAGAACAAGAAGAATTAACACTTGAGCAAGTAACAGAAAAATTAAGATAATAGGCATATTCTACTTTGGACTAGAATATATTTATATATGAGATTAGGACAAAGGAGACTAACTATTAAAAGTCAAGACTTTTTATTAAAAAAATAAAAAATTGGAAAAATCCCATGCCAAATAGGCC
>CANRMM010000030.1 GCA_947631745.1 uncultured Clostridia bacterium | reverse complement strand
AAAGAATACGTTTAAAACTCAAATTTTTCATTCCTATGTGTGCCTTGCGAGTGAAACGAGAAAGGCATGGATTTTATTCTGTAATTGAAGATGTTTCCACTTTAGAAGATGCATTTTTGAAAAAGACAGGAGGTAATATAATTGATTAATTTAATACGAAATGAACTCTTTAAAATTTTCAAAAAGAAAAGTACTTATATTATTTTCTTTATTACAATTGGAATTATTATTCTTTTTAATTTTATGTTTTGTTATTCAAGACAATCTTCGGGATTTGGCTATACTGATGAAGATGTTGCTGAATATGAGGAATTGCTAGAAAGTTATGATGTAAATAATCCAGATGAAAATTCTATGTATATTAATATTAAGTCAAAAACAGATATGATGAAATTGATTGTACATTATGGTGTTGATTCATGGCAAGCTTACGTTATAGAAGGTCTTTATCAATATATAGATGTTATGAATCAATATGAATATTCTATTGATAAAACAATTTCTGAAAAAGAATATAAAGAAGCTAAACAAAATTATACAGATTTTATTCAAAAATTGGATACAGATGATTGGCAATATTTTGTTTTTTCTGAGTTAGAAGAAGTTAATAAGCAACTTGCTTCCCAAGAAAATTCAAATATATCAGATGTTTTTTATTTAAATTCTTTAAATGTGAAAAAGCAAATTTTGGAATGGCGATTAGATAAAAATATTAGTTATGCTAATAGTTTTTTGAATGATTGCTTAAATCGATATGAATATAATGCTGAAGCTGTTTTTAACTATGAACATTCTGATGAACATGATTATTCAGATACTCTAAACTATTATGATTGTGTAGAAGCTTCGAATACTTGTAAATATTATATTGAAAATGGAATTAACTTTATTCGTTCTAATGATAATAGAGATATTTTATTAGAATTATTAGATAATTATGAACTCTTTATTCTAATTTTCTTTGTAATGATTGCTGGCTCTATCGTTAGTGATGAATTTAATAAAGGAACTGTAAAATTACTTTTAGTACGTCCTTATCGTAGGTCAAAAATTCTACTAGCAAAATTCCTTGTTTGTATAATTTCTATGTTACTATTTATTGCTATTGTTGGAGTCGCTCAATTTATTATTGGAGGATGTATTCAAGGATTTGAAAGTACTACTGTTCCTGCTGTTGTATATAATTTTAATACTAAGCAAATACAAACAATGCCTATTATATTATATATTTTAATAACAGTTTTAGCTAAACTTCCTATGTATATTTTGTTAATGACTCTTGCGTTTGCTTGTAGTACAGTTTTAAATCACACTGCTGTTTCTATTGTTATTCCGCTTCTTGGTTATATGGGAACAAGTATTATTAATCAATTAGCATTATCTTTTGACATTGAAGCTATTTTATATTTTGTAACACCTAATTGGGATTTTACTCAGTACTTGTTTGGGCATATTCCTAAATTTGAAGGCTTACATCCAATATTTTCTATTGGTATTTGTTTAGTATATTTTATAATTATGCTTGTTACAATGTTCACAGTATTTCAAAAAAGAAATATTAAAAACATTTAACTTTTATTATTTAACTATAAAAGAATTAGGTATTTTATCATCCTAATTCTTTTATCTTTTTATTTACTCTATTTTTTATCTTTTATATATTCATTCATTGGTTTTATTAAATACTTTAGCTCACCTAATTTATCTGTTGAAACATAACCTGGTTCTCCATTAATAACATCTGGGATTCTATTTACAATTGTTGCACAGGTTAACTCTACTGTAGCTGGTCTTGCTACTACTATCGTTGTTGTTGGTTCTCCTTCTATCGTCCATTCATTCTTGTCATAATCTTCTTTTGAGTACACTTTTCCAATACATTCTGATTCAATTGTAATTCCCTCTTTGGTTTCTGTTGTTACTACTGCACTCATTCCAGTTGCATCTCCTGCTTTTATCGTCATTCCTAAAGTTGAAGAATTGATGTCTTCATTATTGGTTTGAGGTACACATTTTTGTGTTTGATTAATTGGTGTTAATCCTAATTTTGAACATAACCATCCATTTACATTCCACATGTATGATGGTAAATATTCTCCATCATTAATAATATGTTGTCTTTCTGCGTCTGTAATTCTATCAACAGATGCAATTTCATGGTCAAATTCTTCTATTGTTAATCCTGCTCCATGCGCTTTAGCTAGAGCAATTCCATAGTCTTCTACATTATATGAAGAACTTCCTTTAATTTTAGTAATTTTTTGAGTTGAACTTGCTATTGCTGTAATTAATTCTCCCCAATATATATCTTGATATCCGCTTCCTGTAATTGTACAACCATTTTTCTTTGCTAAGTCATCAATTTTGTCTGCTAATACTGGATTTGAATTAAATGGATAAAATGCTTCTTCGCATGTAGATATAGCATTAATTCCTAGTTTAGCGCATAGCATAAATGCATCTTTTATGTCTTTTAATAAGCTCATAGTTGTTACTATTACAATATCTGGTTTTGTTTGTTTTAACATTTCTTCTGCCTCCTCTACTGCTGTTACTTTTATTCCTTTTTCTTCGCATCCTATAATTTCTCCAATATCTTTTCCAATTACATCTGGATTAATGTCTATGGCACCTACAATTTCTCCTCCCTTTTCATAAACATATCTCATTGTATATACCGACATTTTCCCTGTACCATATTGTACGACTCTTACTTTTCTTTCCATTTTTTTACACACTCCTTTTACTTAAATTATGTACGAAAAAAATAACTTTATACAAAATTTGTATAAAGTCATTTTCTTTTTATTTATTTCCCGAAATCCATTTAGTAGCTTCTGAAATCCATTCACCAAATGTTTGAATTATTTTTCCTATTATGTCTACTATTGTTTTAACAATCGAATTGCTTTCATAAAAACTTACTAACATGTCATGTGTTGGTGGTATAAACCATAAGATAGTACCAATGATAATTAATATTATGATTGTAAGGAAAAGTGCTTTTGTTTTTCCCCATGTCCACCTTTTCTTTATATTATACCCTAAGCCTCTTAGATACTCATAATACTGTTCCTCATAATTATTCTGCATTTTTTGTTCCATTTGTTTTTTCATTTTTTCTTCTTGTTTTTTTAGTCTTTCCTTATATTTTCTTAATTCCATGTCTTTTGCTTTATTATATTCGTAATCAGTATTTAAATTATTTGAAGTTGGCTGGTATTGTTCTTGTTTATTTTCTGCTTTTTGTCTTTCTTCTTCTCTTTTCCTTGCTAATTCAGCATCATATTCTTTTCTTTTTTGTTCATCTCTTAACACTTCATAAGCTTCGTTAATTTCTTTCATCATTCCTTCAGCTTTTATTTTATTAGCTGTTGCTTGCAAATCTGGATGATATTTTTTTACCAACACTCTATAGGCTTTTTCAATTATCTCATCAGAAGCTGTTTCGCTTACTTCTAAAATTTCATATAAGGTTTTCATTTTTTCACCTTTTCCTTCGTTTTATTATAAACTTGCTAGTAATAGAATTAATATTAAACTCACATAAATAAATACACATAGTGCAATTCCTACAATTCCTGTTACTAAGCCTGCTTTTCCACAATTACTTCCTGATTTCTTTACTGATTTTACTCCAAATATAATAGCCAATATTCCTGTTGGTATTGTCATATACCAGAATAAATTTGTTATTACAGAAATAATTCCTAATACTAAAGAAGCAATTCCCAATGTTGATTTATTTTGAGTTCCTTTTTCCATCGTTTCTCCCCCTTTTTACTATTTCAATTTTATTTCATCTAGTAATTTCAATGTGTCTAGGTTATTTACCTTTACTTGATTTTCTGAAACAGTATATAAGTTTTCATCAATATATAAACCTCTTAATAATTTAGTTGATCTATAATTATAATATGAATTATTTATATCATTTTCATGTGTGATCATTCCTTTTAATTTAAAGCCTTCTTTAAGATTTATTTTATATACTGCGTACCCTTCTGCAATATATGATTTATTATAATTTTTATAAGAGTTAATTATTGTGCTATATGTATCTGATGTATTATTTATGCTAAAGTCCTCCGCATAATTGTTTACTGGTATGGCTATTAATTCTTTTTCTTTTGAAAATAGTAATGCTTTTGGATTAGTTAAAATTGCCGATGTTGTTCTACTATCTCCAATAACTACACTAGACATTTGTATAGGGTTTCCTACATCTGATACGTCAAATAAAGCCATCTTCATTCCTACAATTCGTGCAGTAGTTGATATTACTCTTCCACTATAATCTCTATTTACTGTTTCTTGAGTTTCCATTCCTATTCCAATCAAGTGATTTTCGTCATAAGGATGGAGATATGTACTATATCCTGGAATTTTTAATTCTCCTAATACTTTCGGTTTAGTAGCATCACTTAAGTCTATGGCATATAATGGATCCATTGTTTTATATGTTACTAAGTAAGCTTTATTTCCCATAAATCTTGAAGAATACATATTTTCTCCTTTTGCTAATTTAGGAGTTTGTCCAATTTCTTTTAAATCTTTATCAAAGATTACAATTCTTGAACCTTCATTATCATATAAAGCCATTCTTAGATTTCCTTCATACTCATCCATTGAGTATTGATCAATGGTTCTTCCTTTTACTTCTGCTTTGCCCCCATAACGTACTGTTCCATTTTCTAAAATATTCAATTTGAATACTTTCGTATATGTACCATAATCCCATTCATTTTCATCTGAGTATTTGAACGGACCTATTGCTCCCCATAGTCCAAATAATGATGAAATAGGTGGTACACTATTATTTTCATAGTTTTGTTCTAATAAATAGATATTATTTTCTGATACATAAGCATTAGAAATATCGATGAAGTATGAATTTAACTTTACATTTTGATTTGGCTCATTTAAGTCTAGCATAGAGATTATCGTTTGTTTATTTGTCTTTACTTCATCTAAGTAATACATATTATTAAATCCAATTTCTTTTGTTTCATAGTCTTCAGTATAATGTGTAACTATGTTATTATTTTCTTTTCTTAGTCTTCCTGAAGCAATTACATATAATTTGTTATCAATGCATCTTGATGTATAATATGGCTCATATAATGTGTAATGCTTTATTATTCTAGGTACTTCTTTATTAGTAATGTCATATATGCTTACTAATGTATTGTTATTGTTATAATAATAATTTGATTCATTAGTTTCAGTTGATATTATAACTAGTTTATTTTGATATAAAATTAAATCTTCTGGAATGCTATTATTTCTTAATTGAAATTTAGCTGAAATTTTTATGTCTTCTGGATTTTCAACATTAGTAATTACTACATTATTTTCTGATATTGAATAAATATAGTCTCCATCTGTTTTAATAATATCTGCTTCATCTACATTTTCTACCTGAATATTAGTTGTGGAATAGTCTTTTGATGTATTTGATTGCACTCCTGATGTTGCATCAGCTATTGTACCAGAAGTTGATGGATTCATAGGTATTGCTTCATCAGTTGTTACTGATCCAGCTCCGCTTAATGCATATTTAGCTGAATTTATGAGTAGACTAAATGGCATTCCTAAAATATTAATAGCAATCTCTTGTGCAGAATTATTTTCTCCTTTATATATTCTTTCTAATTCTCCTTTTGATTGTATTGTCTTTAGTTCATTTTGGTTTCCATTGAATAAGAAAAAAATTAAAGAAGTTAAAATGATTGCTAAGATAATAAAAACTAATATTTTCCATTTTATTACGTTTTTATTCTTCATTTCTTATTTCCTCCTTTTATTTTCTTACTTATTTTTATACCATAAGTTTTTATGAAATACAATCTATTTACTTATTTTTATTTCCATGATATAATTTAGTGGATTTTAGTGAAAGATAGGAGTTGAAATGTTTGAAATTAACCTCTGATAATGAAACTTTAGCTGAAAATAAGGTTTTAATCTTATATATTTTAAATCATGTAAAAGAAGCTCTTACTAACAATTCTTTATATAAAATTGTTTTAGCTGTTGTTGATATGAATTATTTCTATTTTCAACAGTTTTTGTTAGATTTAGTTGAACATGACTATGTTATGCACTATCAAAGAGAAGATATGACAGTTTATCAAATTACTGATAGAGGTAAAGAAACTTTAACTCTTACAGAGGATATTCTTCCCGGTATTATAAAATTACAAGTTGATACTAATTTAAAAAGTGCTATGGAAAATGTTGCAGAAGAAAATTCTATTGTAGCTGAGTATATGCCTAAAAGTGAAAATGATTATAATGTTACTTGTAAGATTATTGAAAATAACGAATGTCTTTTTGAAATTAAAACTTTTGCTGGCTCTCGTGCACAAGCAAAGGAAATTGTTGATAATTGGAAATCTTATGCTATCAAAATTTATCCTAAGTTATTAGAGACTTTAACTGCTAATTATTCTGAAAATAATCCTGAGATTGATAAAAAAGATTAGAAAAAACGATATGTTATATAAGTTGGTTATACATACATATCGTTTTATGATTTATCTTTAATATTGTCTTCCCCACATTACCATTTTGTCTGCTGGTTTACCACAGCATACACAAGTATCTGAAATATGCTCTTGCTTAAATGGAATACATCTCGATTTTGCTCCTGTTAGTTCATGAATTTTTTCTTCGCATTTTGCATCCCCACACCACATAGTTTTTATATATCCTTGATTTTCATCTATATTTTTAGTGAACTCTTCCATATTTTTTGCTATTGTAGTTTTTTCTTCTACTCTTTTCTTGCATATATCATACATGTTTTGCTGAATTAATTCTAATATTTCATTTAGTTTTACTTCTAGTTCTCCTAAGTTAACTTCTATCTTTTCTGCCGTATCACGTCTTACAATAACACATTTTCCAGCTTCTATATCACGTGGGCCAATTTCAATTCTTACTGGTACTCCTCTCATTTCCCAATCATTAAATTTATATCCTGGTGAATATTGTTCTCTTGTATCTAATTCTATTCTATATTTTGCTGATAGTCTTTTATATAATTCTTCTGCTTTTTCTTTTACTCCTTCTTTATGCATTGCTACTGGTACTATTACTGCTTGAATTGGTGCAATACGTGGTGGTAATTTTAATCCTCTATTGTCTCCATGTGCCATGATTACAGCACCAATTAATCTCGTGCTACTTCCCCATGATGTCTGATAAGCATATTCTTCTTTTCCTTCTCTATTTTGAAATTTTATATTAAATGGTTTTGAAAAATTTTGTCCAAAATAGTGTGATGTGCCTGCTTGTAATGCTCTTCCATCATGCATTAATGTTTCTACTGTGTAAGTTGCTTCTGCCCCTGCAAATTGTTCTGTTGGTGTCTTTCTTCCTTTTAAGACAGGTATTGCAAGCAAATTTTCTATTACATCTGCATATACATCTAACATTTCTAATGTATATTTTTGTGCTTCTTCTGCTGTTTCATGAATAGTATGTCCCTCTTGCCATAAAAACTCTCTTGAGCGTAAAAATGGTCTTGTTTCTTTTTCCCATCTTAATACATTACACCATTGGTTATATTTATATGGTAAGTCCCTCCATGAGCTTAGCCATTTAGCATACATAGTTGAAAAAATTGTTTCAGAAGTAGGTCTTACGCAAAGTCTTTCTTCTAATTCTTCTCCTCCTCCTATTGTTACCCAGGCTACCTCTGGTGCAAATCCCTCTACATGTTCTTTTTCTTTATTTAATAAATTTTCTGGAATCAAAACAGGCATAGATAAATTTTTTACTCCATGCTCTTTAAATTTTTTATCCATATAGTTTTGAATGTTTTCCCATATAGCATATCCGTATGGTCTAATTGATATAAATCCTTTTACATCTGTATAGTCTGCAAGTTCTGCTTTGATAACAATATCTGTATACCATCTTGCAAAGTCTTCTTCTATATTTGTTATTTCTTTTACAAAATCCTTTTCGTTTCCCATAATTATCTCCAGTCTTTCTTTAATTTTCTTTCTTGCTTTCCACATTTTCCACAATTTCTTTTTCCCTTTCGGGCATTGGAGCCTCTTTGCTTTCTATGCTTTCTTGAGCATTATTATTTGTCTCCATTAAATCATCAATTACAATTTGTTGGTTTTCGTCCAATTTATATCTTGGAAGTTCTGGTAAATTTTCTAAACTTTCTAATCCAAACATTCTTAAAAATTCTTTTGTTGTTCGATAAGTTGTTGGCTTTCCTGGTACATCAGCTTTTCCTGCCTCTTCTATTAATTCATAATCCATTAATTTATAGATAGTTCCGTCTGAATTTACTCCACGTATTGATTCAATTTCTGCTCTTGTTATTCTTGGATTATACGCAATAATAGCTAGAGTCTCTATTGCTGCCTGCGATAAGTTTGGCTTATTTCTTTTATCAAATATAGGGTATATATACTCATAGTTTTCTTTTTTTGTGCATAATTGATAAGAGCCTTCTACATTAATAATTTGAATGCCCCTATCTTCTTTTTCATATTCTAATTTCATATTTTCTACTAATCCTATTACTTCTTCTGAACTCATTTCTAGTGCTGACATTAGTTCATTAATTCTTACTTCTCTTCCTGCTGCAAATAGGATTGATTCTATAATACTTTTGGCTTTTTGTTTTTCCATATTTTTCTTCCTATTCTTAAGAATGTATTTATTTTATCATAGTTTTATACTATTGTCTATGGAAATATTTTTACTTGTATTCTTTTTTTTATTATGTTATTATAGATATAATTTCTTATTAGGATGGTGATTATAATGGATGAGTTTGTAAAGAAAGAAGAAAAAACTTATATTATTGAAGCCGATAATCAATCTAATGTAGATGATGAAACGGATGATTCTACTATAGATGATATTATTGAAGAAGAAAATACTGTTCACGAGCCACCTAAAACAATTGAAGTAGTCACAGGGGTTGGTAATGGATTAGATATTTCTTCAGTTTCTGATTATTTGGAAGTTCAAAAGCCTAAAGAAGAAAATATAAAGGGTCCAATTATTGTACCAGAAGAAAAAAAATAACTTAACTTTTTCTAAAACTCTTGACATTTTAAGTTATATTAGTTAAAGTCTATGTATATCAATTAAGCGAGGTGAGATAATTAATGAATAAAGCAGAATTAGTAAATGCAATAGCAAATGAAACAGGTTTATCAAAAAAAGATACAGAAGCTACTATTAATTCTTTTGTAAATGTTGTTTCTAATTCTTTGGAAAGCAAAGATAAGGTACAACTAATTGGATTTGGTACTTTTGAAACAAGAGAAAGAGCTGCTAGAACAGCTAGAAATCCACAATCTGGAGAAGAAATTCATATAGCTGCTTCTACAGTTCCTGCTTTTAAAGCTGGAAAGGCCTTAAAGGAAAAAGTAAATAAATAATTTGTAATAAGCCACATTGATATGTGGCTTAATTTTTTTTAAGTTATCTGTTTATAATTTTTTCTATATTCTAAAAGTTTTTGTTTCCTCATTTGATTTGATTTTTTCAAATTGGCTATTTGTTTATCATAAAGAGCAATTAAAGAATTTATCTGTTCTTCTGTCATTTCTTCTTCTTTTATCTCTCCCTTGCGATATTGTTTTTGCAATTTTAATAATTTTGTTTCTTCGTTTTCAATATTTTTTATTGATTCCATAAATGAATTTTTATTATTTTCCTTATTTTTTGAAACATTTATATCATTTTCAGCAAGTGATTTTTTCATAGTATTGTCTTTCATCTTATTATTCTCCTATATTTTGACCTTTTCTTTGTTGGTCTAGCAAAGTTTCAGTTTCAGAAATAGTTTTAGCTTCAGCCTCTAGTGAAGATAATTCTTTATTTTTTTGTTCCAAAAGAGATAAATTTTGTTCTTTCACTTTTAATGGTAAGTAATTAATTATATGATTTTTTGTTCTCTTTATTTGTGAGGTTTTTTCAATTAATGAAGTTATATAATCCCAGTTAAATTTTCCTGTTGGATTTCCTTGATCATCTACTTCAAAAATTTCCTTCATTCCTTTAGGTATCCTACATTTTGGTATTGCAATGTCTTCAGGTTTCATACCTATTGGTAAATCATCAATTAGTTCACTATACTCAAGTCCATCTTTACCAAATAATTTACAATATATTCCATTCCAGTTAGGACATATTCCTAATGTACTTTTTACGATATATAAATCCGCTTTATCATCTGTTATGAAATCATGCAAATCCATTCCAGAATTATTATAAATTCTATTAAGGCTGTCAATATCACGATACCATTTAATTTTTTGTTCAGTAACTTCCATTTTTTCTGCTTCTTTAGCAGGATCTATAATTATTCCTAGCTTTTCAGGAGCAATAGATTTTATTCGTAACAACTCTTGGGGATTTTTTGTTGTTATTCTAATTTCTTCTACCTCATTTTCTAACTGATCTATGTTTTCAATTTCTGTATAAGGCTTTTTTTCATTAAAATGTAATATTTCATCTCCTATTCTTACGTATATCTCTATTTTTTTAGGTCCAGATGCATCTATATAGTCTTCACCTTTCTTTAAACCTGCATCATTTAGCATATTATATAATATTGCTATTTCATTATCTCTATGTAATGAATTTCCGCTTCTTTGTTCTCTACCTGCTTTCATATCTCTTATTGTTTCTCTTAATTTTGCTCTTACTACATCTCTTTTTGCTTCTTTTGCAATTGCTTGATATTCTTTTACTGTTTTTTCAGTCATTTAATACCTCCATATTAATTAAAATTCCCCCATAATATTTTAGCATTTTTTACCCTTTTTGTCTATGTTTCCTTAAAAATTCTTGGAAATTATTAATTATACTATCCGAAAATATTGTAAAAAAACAGCTTAAAACAAGAAAAGTGAACTTCGTTCACACTGGCACTAATTTCAGTTAGTGCCTTTTATTTTTATTCTTTATATTATATA
>CANRMM010000029.1 GCA_947631745.1 uncultured Clostridia bacterium | reverse complement strand
AGTTGTACATTATGGGCTTGTGTAAGACTAAATTCTATTTACTATTCTCATAATTGCTTTTACTTTTTCACTTGACGGTTAGAAAAAATTTGTAATTTGTTGTCATTTTCTCTTGAATTTATTTACCCTTTGATATATGATATAAAAGAAATATTTGTAAATAAAAATCGGAGGACAAAATGCCTAGAAAAGCAAAAGAAAAAATAGAAGAACTAAATATAAAAGAAACACACAAAAAAGCCTCTTCTAAAAAGCAAACTACAGCTAAGAAGAGTACTAAAAGTATAGAAAAAAAACCAACTACGAAAAAAGCAACAAAATCTAAAGCAGAAGTGTCGACAAAGGTAGCTCCAAAAAGTGCTCTAAAAAAAGTTACTGAAAAAGTAAAAGCAGTTGCTGAAACTATTACAAAACAAAGTGCTTCAAAAAATATCACTAAAAAAGCTGAAACAGAAAATATTAAGCCTACCACAAAAAGTTCTTCTACATCAACCAAAAAAGCAACTAAGAAAACTAATACTACCGTAACAGCCAAAAGTACTACTAAAAAGAGTTCTACAGCAAAAACTACCACAAACAAAGCTACTACTGCCAAAACTGTTACATCCAAAACTGCTAAAGATAAAACTGCTACAACCAAAGCTACTACGGTAAAAGCTACTAGCAAAAAAAGTCCTAGTAAAAAATCTACTAGCAAAAAAACAACGGCAAATACATCCAAAAAATCTAATACAAAAAAGCAAAGTGCAAAAATAATAGAACCTATCTCTACTACAACTGAATATTATGATTTGCCTTTCCGCTATAATCAAACTGTTGTAAAGATTTTAGCACAAACGCCTAATATGCTATTTATATACTGGGATATTTCTGATATTGATAGAAAAAACTTTGAGGATACATATGGAGCAAACTTTTTTGAAAATACAAGACCTGTACTAATAATATCAAATCAAACAATGAATTATACTTTTGAAGTAGAAATTAATGATTTTGCTAACAGTTGGTACTTACACATAAATGATGCAAATTGTGATTATAAGGTTGAACTTGGTAGAAGATTTAAAACAGATTCAAATCAAAATGATACTAATAACACTCGTCCTTATTATATGAATGAGTACTTATATATCACTTCTTCCAACACAATTGAGGCACCCAATGATCATATCTTATTAGATAGATTAGGAAAAAGCATATTTTTTAGAAATGTTAAAACTAGTTTTATAGAAGAAAGAAATATTTCTTCTCTTTCTTATCTACAAAATTTCGGCAGAATTTATAATATTTATGATTTATATAAACAATTATATAAGGATGAATTTATTTCTGATAAATTTGAATTAAATTTACCTTCATCTAGTAGTAGTCCTACTTTTAAATAATATTCGTATTTTATCAAACAAAAGGAGCAAAAAGAAATGGCAAAAGAAAAAGGATATGTAAGTTTTGTGCTACATGCACACTTACCTTTCATTCATCATCCAGAAAGTGAAGATTATTTAGAGGAGCAATGGCTTTATGAAGCTATTTCTGAAACATATATACCACTTCTTTTAAATTTTAAAAAATTAGAGGAGGAAAAAGTTGACTTTCGTATTACTATGTCACTTACACCCCCTCTTCTTAATATGCTTTCTAATAAATTATTACAAGAAAGATATATAAAGTATTTAAAAAAACATATTGAACTTTGTGAAAAAGAAGTTATTCGTACAAAAGATGATGAACGTTTAAATCAACTATCTCATTATTATCTTGATAGATATTCAAATGATTTACATGTTTTTAAAGACATCTATAATTGTAACCTAATTGAAGGCTTTAAACACTTTCAAGATATTGGAGTATTAGAGATTATCACCTGCGGAGCAACTCATGGTTACTTCCCTATCTTATATATTAATGAACATACTGTAAAGGCTCAAATTGCCGTAGGAGTTCAAACTTATGAAAAATATTTTGGTAAAAAGCCTCGTGGTATTTGGCTTCCTGAATGTGGATATGTTCCAGAAGCAGATAAATACTTAAAAGAATTCGGTATTGACTATATCATTACTGAATCGCATGGTATTCTATATGCAAATCCTACTCCTATTTATGGTACATTTGCTCCTATAGTATCTCCAGAAGGTGTTGTTGCATTTGGTCGTGATATAGAATCTTCTAGACAAGTATGGAGTTCTATCAATGGTTACCCTGGAGATTTTAATTATAGAGAATTTTACCGAGATATTGGTTATGACACAGATTATGAATATATAAAACCATATATTGCATCAAATGGTGTACGTGTACATACCGGTATCAAATACCATCGTATTACAGGAAAAGATTGTGAAAAAGATTTATACAATGTACAATGGGCTAAAGACTCTGCTGAAAGGCAAGCAGGGCATTTCTTTGATAGTAGAGAACAACAAATTAATTATCTTGCACCTTTAACAGGAAATCCACCTATTATCCTCTGCCCTTATGATGCAGAATTATATGGACATTGGTGGTATGAAGGTCCTTACTGGCTATATGTCTTATTTAAAAAAATATATTACGATAAATGCAATTTTAAATTAATTACACCTAGTGAATATATTGATAAATATCCACTAATGCAAGTATCAACTCCTTGTCGCTCAAGCTGGGGGGCTAATGGATATAGTGAAGTATGGTTAAATCCTACAAATGACTATGTGCATAGACACTTACATGTTGCTGGTGATAGAATGGTAGAACTTGCTCATCTTTTTCCAAATGCAGAAGAAAATTCAATTCAGAGAAAAGCTTTAAATCAATGTGCACGTGAATTACTACTAGCTCAAAGTAGTGATTGGCTATTTATTATTACAAATGGAACCATGGTAGATTATGCTAAAAAACGTATTAAAGATCATATTGGACGTTTTACAAAATTTTATTATCAGCTAAAAGAAGATAATGTAGATGAAAAATTCTTAAAAGATATTGAAGAAAAAGATTGCATTTTTCCTGATATTGACTACATGATATATTTTTAAAAGAGGTAACAAATGTTACCTCTTTTTCTTAGTTTGTAATCCACTTTATTAAATTCATATTAGCACTATCTAATACCATTTCATGTTTTGGCATTACTCTAAAAGTATAACCATAATTTCCACCATTTACTAATTGTACTTTAGCTTCATAAGTATATTCTTTCTTTTCCTTATCTTCTTCTACTATTTTCATTGGAATAATTTTTATATCTCCTACTACTCCACTATCATCTATTTTTCCATAATATACTTGTGTTTCTATATGTTCATTAGATATGTTTGGTAAATAAACTTTACACCTAACTTCAATGTTGTTTCCTGCGTCTATAGTAATATTATTCAAATTGTTTTCTTGAGTAATTTTTATATCACTCCAATTATTAATTAATTCATTTCTCCATAAATTATATTCTGTTACTTTATCCAAATTTGTATAATAAGTATTATATAAATTGCATAATGGAATATACATTTGTTTTACATAATCTTCTAGCATTCTTGATGTACTAAATCTTCCACCTGTTGAGATAATAGAATTTTTCATAATTTGAACCCATTGAGATGAATATTTATCTTTATCACGATTATAATAAATTGGTATAATCTTATTTTCCAATACTGAATAAATACTATTGCTATCAGCCAAATCTTGTGCTTCGTAATTATCATAATCTGCGTTTGTTCCAATAATCCATCCGTTTTTTGAATTATATCCTTCTGCCCACCAACCGTCTAAAACACTAAAATTGATAACACCATTAACAGATGCTTTTTGTCCGCTAGTTCCTGATGCTTCCATAGGACGTCTTGGAGTATTAAGCCACACGTCTACACCACTAATTAAATAACGTGACATTGCCATATTGTAATTTTCTAATAAAAATACTTTACCTTTAAATTGTGGCTTCATTGAAATTTCATGAATATATTTAATTAAATCTTGACCTTCTTTATCTGCTGGATGAGCCTTTCCTGCAAAAATAATTTGAACTGGTCTATTAGCATCACTAAAAATTTGCGTAATTCTTTCTAAATCTTTAAAGATTAGCGTTGCTCTCTTATATGTAGCAAATCTTCTAGCAAATCCAATTGTCAATGCATTTGGGTCCAAATTAGATGTAATCTTATTAATATCTTCATACGTATATCCATAACGATGCAATCTTTGTACTGTATTCTTTTTTACTACATCAATTAGTTTTATTTTTCTTTCCATATGAGCATTCCATAATTTTTCATCTGGAATATTATTAATTCTACTCCATACATTATCATCCTGTATATTATCTTGCCAATATGGCATTAGATAATCATTATATAATCTTTTTAAGTTTGCTGCAAGCCATGAACATGTATGAATACCATTTGTTATATATCCTATTGGAGATTCATTTGCAGAAATTTCTGGCCACACATCTCCAAATAATTCCCTTGATACTGCTCCATGTAATTTACTAACACCATTTTTCTTTCCTGCTACTTTTAAAGCTAAAACTCCCATATCAAATCCACTATCTAAACTGTCATTTGGAGCCATTCCCATTTTAAAGAATTCTTGCTTTGTTATTCCTAACTTTTCCCAATAGTTTTTAAAATACTTATCAATAAGCTCAATAGTAAAAATATCATTTCCTGCTGGTACTGGTGTATGAGTTGTAAACACCGTTTTAGAGCTAACAATATCTCTTGCTATTTGAAAAGACACCTTTTTTTCTTTAATAATATTCTCAATTAATTTTAAAATTAAGAATGATGAATGTCCTTCGTTCATGTGATATACAGTTGGATTAAGCCCTAGACTTTTTAGAAGCTCTACTCCCCCCATTCCTAATACAATTTCTTGAGAAATACGCATTTCTCTATCTCCACCATATAATGTTTTAGTAATATTTCTATACTCTGCAATATTAGCATCAATATCAGAATCCATTAAATATAAAGATACTCTACCTACTTTAATTTCCCATACTTTAATATATAATTTCTTTTTTGGTAAATCTACAGATATAATTAAGTCTTTTCCTTCTACGTCTTTTACTGGTGAAATAGGAAGCATATTTATATCAATATCTGTATACTGAGTTTCTTGTACACCGTTTCCATTAATTATCTGATGAAAGTATCCATTTTTATATAGTAGGCCAACTGCTACTAATGGAACACCTAAATCACTTGCAGATTTTAAATGATCACCAGATAAGACACCTAATCCTCCTGAATAAATAGGAATTATTTGATCTAATCCATATTCAGCTGAAAAATATGCAATTAAATCATTTGTGTTGTTAGGATAATTTTTACGAAACCATGTATTTTTACTTTTCATATAATTATCAAAATCATCTACATATTTATCATATTTCTTCAATAATTCTTGATTCTCACAAGCTTGTTCTAATTTCTCTTGAGAAACCAACTTCAAAAATTTTGCAGGATTTTTTTCTACTTTCTCCCATAAATCTATATCAATTTCTTTAAATAACTTTAAAAAATCAGTGTTCCAAGACCACCATAAATTATTTGCAATATCTCCTAATCTATTAATCCTTTTTGGTAATTGCGGATTAACTGTAATTTTATTAAAAATATACATAAAAAATTTCCTCCTTTTGGTATTATTCCATTAAATAACACCATTTTTGCCTATGTATTTTTTCTTATTTCATCTTTTTGTTTTCTTTTATTTTATAAATAATATTTTTAGATGTCAATATATCTAAATATGAAATTTATTATTTTGATTGCAATATATCAAGTTCTTTTTCATCATATTCTTCTGGCTTTAATCCTACTTTGCCTTTCATATTATCTAACAATAATACAAGAATAATCGTAAAAATACAGCCTAGCATAATTGTCACATTATCAGTTGATGTACAGCGTAACAATAATGATGCAATAAAGTAAAATAAACCTCTAAATAAACTTTCTAACAAATTATAGCAAGATGATATTTTAGTTCTCATATTTGTATCAGTAAAGTTATTCAAGTATCGCCTAATTAATGTATGAAACGGACCTTTGGCAACATATTGAATAAAAAATAAAATTAATAAACCAATAATTGTTAATATGTAAATAACATTAAATTTACACAGAATTCCCATTAAAATACATGATATTCCAACTGGAATTGAAAGCTTCATTAAAGTTCTATTACGAAATGCTTGATGAAATTTACTTTGGTTTTTCGCAGAAATACCAGAAATAATACCTAAAATTGCAAATATAATACCAAAATATTGTGATGGAACTCCTATATCACTTAAAAGTCCGCTTCTAAGCATAGTTAAAACCGAAAAAATACCAGAAAATATTGCTCCAAAAAGAATTAAATTTTTTAGTCTTGATGAACTAAAAATAGTTTTTGAAGACTTCATTAATTCTATCCACTCTTTTTTTACTGTTGTTTTCTCTTTATCTTCTCGAATCAATTCTCCTACTGTTTTATCTGTATCAATCTCTTTAAATTGCAATGATAATATTACTGATAATAAACATGTTCCTGCACAACATATCATTGGTAAATATCCATTAATTGAAAATAAAAAACCTGAAGCAACAGATGAAATAGCATCAATATAATAATACCATGAAGTAGCTTGTCCATCTATTCTCGAAAAGTTAATTCCTCTCTTTTCATCTTTTTCAAGAGAATCATATAACATGTTTGCTTCACAGACACCCTTTATAATATAACCAAGTGCTGAAAAAAACTCCCCTAGTAAAATACTAAAAAAGCCATCAGAAAAAATATAAGTAATAATTGATAGGAAAACAAACATATTTCCTATAATTAAACTTCGCCTTTTTCCAATTTCTTCAATTACAATCGTAGCAGGAATCAATAATATAACCTTAAATATTGGATATGCTGATTCTGCTAAAAATACATCTGCCTCTGAAATATGTTTTACCTGCGTAAAGAATAAAAAAACAATAGCATAGTAAAATAACATATCCCATGAAAACATTTTATATCGTACAAATAATTCTACATTTCTTTTTTTAGCTTTTGTTAACTCCATTTTTCCCTCTTTTGCATTTTATAATTTTTCTGCTATATTATTTCACAAATTTAAAAAATCGTCAACAGAAGTAATAGGAATTGCTCCTTGTTTTATTAACTCATTTGTTCCAACTGATGTTTCTTTTAAAATATCACCAGGTATAGCATATACATCTTTTCCCTGTTCCAATGCATATTCTACAGTAATCATTGTACCACTTCTTTTTTTAGCTTCTACTACTAAAATTCCTTCTGATAATCCGCTAATAATACGATTACGTTCTGGAAAATGATATTTTTCTGGCTTAGTGCCTAATGGATACTCACTAATTATTGCCCCTCCAATACTTAATATTTCTTCATATAACTTTCTATTTTCAGGAGGATATATAGTATCGACTCCACTTCCAAGCACAGCAATAGCCTTTCCTACATTATTCATTTTACTTCTTTTTCTATTGCAAGCCACTGTTCCAATATGAGAATAGGTATCTACCCCTTTTGCCAAACCACTAACAATATGTATTCCCTTTTCTGCTAATTCATATCCAAATTGATATGACAGTTGCTTACCATATTGACTACATTCTCTGCATCCTATAATAGCAATTGATTTTTCCTTTAAAATTTTATCATTACCTAAAACATAAAGAACTTTAGGTGCATGATAAATATGACGAAGATTTTCTGGATAAGATACATCTTCTAATTTTATTTTTTTAATTTTATACATGGATTTTCCTCTTAGAATAAAAATAGTTTTGAACAAATTTCTACTTTTATTTAATCACATAAAATAACATATTGCAAGAAAAATCCATTTACAAAATTCGACTTTTTTATTGTTTAGTTGCTTTTACCACATTGTTCATTAGCATTGCAACCGTCATTGGTCCTACTCCTCCTGGAACTGGTGTTATATATGATGCTTTTGGCTCTACATGTTCAAAATCAACATCTCCAACTAATTTTCCATCTTCATTGCGATTAATTCCAACATCAATAACAACTGCACCTTTTTTTACCATATCTTCTGTTACAAATTTAGGCTTTCCAACTGCAGCAACAATAATGTCTGCTTCTTTCACGATTTCTTTTATATTTTCTGTCTTAGAATGGCAAATTGTAACAGTTGCATTTTTATTTAATAAGCATTGTGACACTGGCTTCCCAACAATATTACTTCTTCCTATAACAACTGCTCTTTTCCCTTCTACAGGAATATTATAAGCTTCTAGCATTTTCATAATGCCATAAGGAGTACATGAAATAAATGCATCTTCACCAATTACTAATTTTCCTACATTAATTGGATTAAATCCATCAACATCTTTTTTAGCACTAATACGATTAAAGGCTTCCCTTATATTCAAATGATCTGGAATAGGACTTTGCAATAAAATTCCATGAACATCTTCTCTTTCATTTAGGTTATCTATAAGATCTAATAATTCTTTTTGTGTAATACTACTATCTTCCAAAAATTCCTCAAACTCAATTCCAATCTCATTACAAGCTTTACTTTTATTACGTACATACACTTCTGAAGCCTTATCACTTCCTACCATAATAACTGCCAATTTAGGAATAATTCCATTGTTTCTTAATTCTTCTACATCTTTTTTCAAATTTGTTCTAATTTCTTGTGCTAATTCTTTTCCATTAATAATTGTTGCCATATGCGCTTCTCCTTTATTATATATACTTTTCAACTTCTAGTACCAAATTACCTCTTTTAGTTGTATTTAAAATTTTATTAACTTTAAATTTTCCTTTTCCCCTAACTGTAATTTTATCATTTTCTTTTAGCATTTTTGAATTTTTAAGAACAACTTCGCAATTAACAAATACTCTTTCTTGATTAATAATTTCAATTATTTTTGAACGAGATGTTTTTATAAGTTCTGACACAACACTATCTACTCTCATTGATGGAATAATTATATTAAAAATCTCCGTTTGTTGTGGTGCCATATAAATATCTTCTAAATTTACTTTTTCAAATTCACTTTTACTAAATCTAGTTAGTTCTGACAAGCTTGTTTTTAAATAATCTGCTACATCATTAGATACTATCATATCTGCTCCATCAATGCTAACTAAAATATCTCCTACTTTTTCTCTTTTTATACCAACTTTAATTACTGCTCCTAAATAATCACGATGATTATATTTTCCCCTCATATCATTTGGGAGTTTAATACGAATCACTTGAAGTATAGTATTATAATCAAATTGCTTATTTTCAAATACTTTTTCTAATTTTTCTGGATATAGAATAATCATAGTTCTTTCCGCATTTTCGTATCCTCCATAAGTCTCATAATTAGTACATTTTATAAACTGTAATATTTTTTCTAGTATTCCCCTTTGCCTAATGTCTAAAAAATCAGTATATTCCACAGAATTTCTTTTTTGGCAAAATTCTATTTTATCTAAAAGTTTTGAAACTAATAATTGATCTTCTTCATTTGTGCATTTATTTAAAATTTCCTGTTTATTCATATTCCCCTCATTATTTACATATTTCTTCTTTACGAATTTTTTCTAAAATATTTTTTGCAATACTCTCTGTATTCATTCCATAAAGTTTCTCTAATTCTTCCACACTACCATGTTTTATATATTCATCTGGATATCCAAAAGTTTCCACATTCGTTTCTAATGAATTATTAATTATGATATCTTTAACTACTGTTCCTAATCCACCAAATTCACATCCATCCTCAATTGTTATACAATAGTCTGTGTTTTCGATTGCTTCTTTAATTGTATTTTCATCAAGTGGCTTCAAAAATCTAGCATTAATAACCTGTGTATCTATATTATTATCATTTAATATCTTAGCCACTTCCATAGCTCTTGTTACCATTTTTCCAATTCCAATAATACATACTGATTTTTGATTTTCAGTACTTATCACACTTTGAATAATTTCTGCATTGCCTAATTCTACTTTTTTGTGTATAGTAAATGATACATTATTAGATTCTCCACCTCTTGGATAACGAATTACAACAGGTTTATTTAGATAAATAGCAAACTCTAACATATCTTCTAGCTCTTTAAAATCCTTAGGTGCCATAATCGTTATATTTGGAACCACATTGAAAAAAGCCATATCAAACATACCTTGATGCGTTTCTCCATCATTGCCTACAATTCCTGCTCTGTCTACACACATTACCACCGGCAAATTTTGCATACAGATATCATGAATAACCTGATCATATCCTCTCTGATAAAAAGACGAATAAATGCTAACAACTGGTTTCAATCCACTAATTGCCATTCCTGCTGCCATAGTCAAACTATGTTGTTCTGCAATTCCTACATCAAAAATACGTTTTGGAAATTCTTTAGCAAATTCACCTAATCCCGTACCATCCGCCATAGCAGCTGTTATAGCAACAATTTTTTCGTCTTTTTTTGCTAATTCAATCATTTTCTTACCAAATATTTTAGAATAATCATCTTTTTTTGGCTTTTTAGATTTTCCAGTTTCTATCTCAAAAGCTGATGTGCTATGATATTTATCAGGATTTAATTCTGCGGGTTCATAACCTTTTCCTTTTTTAGTAAGCACATGAATTAAAATTGGTCCTTCCAAGTCTTTTGCTTTTTTTAATATTTCTTCTATATCTTCTATGTTATGCCCATCCACTGGTCCTAAATATTTAAAGCCAAAATCCTCAAAAAGCATATTAGGTATAATTAATTGCTTAATACTATATTTTACTCTTCGTACAAATCTAATAATTCCATTTCCTATTTTAGGAATCTTTGAGACCGTTCTTTTAATATATCTATTTGATTTATTATATAATTTTCTTGTTCTAACTCGTGTTAAAAAATGAGAAATTCCTCCTACATTTTTTCCAATACTCATTTCATTATCATTTAAGATAACAATAAGATTTGTATGACTGCTTCCTGCATCATTTAATGCCTCTAATGCCATTCCTCCAGTCAAAGCACCATCACCAATAACTGCAACAACATAATAATTTTCTTTTTTTAAGTCTCTAGCTCTAGCCATTCCTAAAGCTGCTGATATTGATGTACTACTATGACCTGTATTAAAAGTATCATATTGAGATTCTGTTGTTTTTGGAAATCCAGCTATTCCGTTTAACTTTCTCAAAGTTTCCATTTTATTGTATCTACCTGTTATCATCTTATGAACATAAGTCTGATGTCCTACATCCCAGATAATTTTATCTTCGGGTGTATTAAAAATACTATGAAGTGCAATTGTGAGTTCAACAACTCCCAAATTAGAAGCAAGATGTCCCCCTGTTTGAGAAACTGTTTCTATAATTGAATTTCGTATTTCTTCTCCTAATATTTTTTTCTCATCTTCTGTTAATTTTCTCACATCTTCTGGTGTTTGAATATTTTCTATAATTGCCATTCATTTCATTCCTAACTATCATATTTTTCAATATTATATATTATGTTATAGTCTTTTTCAAGTTTTTCATAAATTCATTCTTAACAAGAAAAGTGAACTTCGTTCACACTGGCACTAATTTCAGTTAGTGCCTTTTATTTTTATTCTTTATATTATAT
>CANRMM010000028.1 GCA_947631745.1 uncultured Clostridia bacterium | reverse complement strand
AATATTAACATAAGTCGAGACATTTTCATTTACAAACTAATCTAAAAATTGGGACATTTTCACGTACTAGTCACATTATATGAAGCACAAACATAACTATGTATTGAAAAAAAAGATAAAATGTGCTAAAATGTTGGCTGATTAATTAACTAATAAGTTAGTTAAAAAGGAGGAAAAAATGCTAGAATTAAAAAATATTTCTTTCTCAAGAGAACATAAACAAATTTTAAAAAATGTTAGTTTAAAAATAGATGATAAAAAGCTAGTGGTCATTACTGGACCAAATGGATCAGGTAAATCAACACTTGCTAAAATAATAATGGGAATCATAAAACCAGATGAGGGTACTATTTTATTTGATGGAAAAGACATTACAAATATGGATATCACGCAAAGAGCAAAAATGGGAATAGGATTTGCTTTCCAACAACCTGTAAAATTTAAGGGATTGACAGTAAAAGATTTAATTGAAATTTCATCAGGAAATCAAATGAAAATTTGTGACGCTTGTGATGTATTAGCAGATGTAGGATTATGTGCACAAGAATATATAAATAGAGAGGTAAACTCAGAATTATCAGGTGGGGAATTAAAAAGAATAGAAATAGCAATGCTTGCAGCTAAAAAATCAAAATTAACAATCTTTGATGAACCAGAAGCAGGAATTGATTTGTGGAGCTTTAATAACTTAATTAGTGTTTTCGAAAAAATGCACGAAGAGATAAAAGGTTCAATTGTAATTATTTCACATCAAGAAAGAATCTTGAATATAGCAGATGAAATTATATTATTAGCAAATGGAAGAATATCAGATCACGGAGACAAAGAAACAATATTACCACAAATTTTAAATAAAGGAAAATCATGCCATAAACTAGAAAAAAACGTAACTCCTGAAAGTTGTGAAAAAGGAGGCAAAGAGAATGGATAAGATAGAAAAAGACTTATTAAGAAAAATTGCAGATATTGAAGAAACTCCAATGGGAGCATACAATATTCGTGAAAATGGAAAAGGAATTAGTAGAAATACAACAGCTAATATTGATATTGTAACCAAAAAAGACAAACCAGGTATTGATATTATTGTAAAGGCAAATACCAAAAACGAAAGCGTTCACATTCCAGTTATTCTAACACAAGGTGGATTTAATGATGTTGTATATAATGATTTCTATATCGGAGAAAATGCAGATGTTGTAATTGTAGCAGGATGTGGTATTCACAATAATAGTTGTGAAACTGCAGAACATGATGGAATTCATAGTTTTCATTTAGAAAAAGGAGCTAAGGTAAAATATATTGAAAAACACTATGGTGAAGGAGAAGGAAGCGGAGATAAAATACTAAATCCTCAAACAATAGTTAATTTACAAGATGGCTCATATATGGAAATGGAAACAGTACAAATAGAGGGAGTAACATCAACAATAAGAGAAACAAAAGCAAATTTAGGAAAAGATGCAAGTTTAGTAATATCAGAAAGAATTATGACAAGTGGAAAGCAAACAGCAAAAACAATTTTTGAAGTACAGTTAAACGGAGAAAACTCAAGTGTGCATGTAGCATCAAGGTCAGTAGCTAAAAATGAATCATCACAAGAATTTATTTCAAAAGTAGATGGAAATACAAAATGCTTTGGACATGTAGAATGTGATGCTATTATTATGGATAATGCAAAAGTACTATCAGATCCAAAAATTGTAGCAAATCATATAGATGCAAGCTTAATCCATGAAGCAGCCATAGGAAAAATAGCGGGAGAGCAATTAATTAAATTAATGACATTAGGATTAACTGAAAAAGAAGCAGAAGAGCAAATTATAAGTGGGTTTTTAAAATAAAAAATAAAAAGGAATCGAAATGAAAGATATTTAAACCATATCAATTCATAAGTAGGATTCCTTTTTATTAGTTATAAATTATTCTTTACACATTTTTTCAACGATTTGAACAGCATTAGTAGCAGCACCCTTACGAATATTATCAGCAACAACCCATAAGTTAATACCACTTGCAACACTATCATCTCTACGAACACGGCCCACAAAAACATTATTATAACCAGAAGCATTGTTTGCCAAAGGATAAATATTATGCTTAACATCATCTTGTAAAATAATACCAGGGGCATTTTTTAAAACTTCTTGTAATTCTCTCATGTGAAAATTTTCTTCAAATTCAACATTAATAGACTCACTATGAGAATTAAACACAGGAACCCTAACAGTTGTAGCAGTTACTCTCAAATCAGGTTTCTTCAAAATTTTCCTTGTCTCATTAATCATTTTTTCTTCTTCCTTTGTATAACCATTGTCTAAAAATACATCAATATGAGGCAGACAATTAGAAAAAATTGGATAAGGGAATTTCTCAAGTGTATAATTTTTATCTTTTGTACCACTCATATAATGTTTGATACCATTTTCTAAATCAATAACACCATTTCTACCAGCACCAGAAACAGCTTGATATGTAGAATAAACCACTCTTTTTATTTTATATTTATCATCCAAAGGCTTTAATGCAACAACAGCTTGAATTGTAGAACAGTTTGGATTTGCAATTATACCATGATGATTTTGAATTTCTTCGGGATTTACTTCAGGTACAACCAAAGGAACATCTACATCCATACGAAAAGCACTACTATTGTCAACAACAACACAACCTTTAGAAGCAGCTATAGGTGAATATTTTTTAGATGTTTCACTACCAGCAGAGAAAATAGCAAAATCAAAACCTTCATCAAAAGAATGCTCATTCAATTCTTGGATGATATAATCTGTATTCATAAAATGTAATTTTGTACCTGCAGATTTAGAAGAAGCAAATAGCGAGTATTGAGAAATAGGTAAATGCTTTTCCTCCAATACCTTTAAAATAGTTCTACCTACTAATCCAGTAGCACCAACCACTGCCAACTTATATCTTTTCATAAATCAATCAACTCCTCGCCATATTATATGAAAATAATAAAAAACGGTGAAAATCTTAAAAAAATCTTAAAAAATTCTTAAAAATAAGTTGACGAAAGAAAATACCAATGTTAAAATGCAAGATAAAAGGAGGAAGAAAAATGGAAGGAAACAACGAAAAAGAAAAAAACGAGCAAACAGAGCAAAAAGAAGAAAAAGAAGCAACACAAAACTCGAATAAAGAAAAAATTGAAGAAAATAAAAAAGAGGAAGAAAAGGAAAAGAAAAATTCAGAAACATCGAAAGAAGAATCTGAAAAAAAATCGGATAAATCATCAGAAAATTCCTCAGAGAAAAAAGAAGAAAATTCAGAGAAAAAAGAAAAAGCAGAAAAGAAAGAAAAAGTAGCAGAAAAATCAGAAGAGAAAGAAAATGATGAAGAAAAAGCTTCAAAAGAAGGAAATAAGAAAAAAGGAAAAGAAACTGTAATAACAGTGTTAGTTATTGCCGTTCTAATTGCTATTATTGTTGGTCTATCATTTTTAGAAAAAGGTAGCAATTCAGACGAAGAAAAATATAATTTATTTGAGCAAGGACTAATGGCAGTAAAATTAGACGGAAAATGGGGATATGTTAGTCAAAAAGACACAATGATAATTACTCCTCAATTTGATGAAGTAAAACCATTTACTAAAAATGGTCTAGCAGCAGTAAAAACAGACGGAAAATGGGGATATATTAACACAAAAGGTGAAATGGTAATAGCCCAACAATATGATACAGCAAACAATTTTAGCGAAGACAAAGTTGCTGTTGTCGGAGTAGAAGACAAAATAGGAACAATAAATGAAAAAGGTGAATATATTATTGAACCTAAATATGAATACATAGGTGAATACAAAGAAGGATTAGCATTTTTCGAAGAAAATGAAAAATGGGGTTACTTGAATACAAATGGAGAAGTAGCAATTGAACCAAAATTCGATAATGTAAGTTTAGTATATGAAAGCGGATTAATGGTAGTACAAGAAAATGAAAAATGTGGAATTATCGACAAAACAGGAGAATATGTTGCAGAACCTAAATTTGATAAAATAGGAAGTCTAGAAAAAACAGATTTTATTTGCGTAGAATTAGATGGAAAATGTGGATACATTGATAAAACAGGAGAATATGTAATAGAACCACAATATGATGCAGTAACATATTTTACTGATAAAGGTTATGCTTTAGTACAGGTAGACAATAAATGTGGCGTTATTAACCAAAAAGGAGAATATGTTATAAATCCAGAATATGATGCAATAGCAGAATATGATCCTAAAGGATTAACAGCAGCAATACTAGATGGAAAGTATAGTTTTATTGATGCAAATGGAAATTTCTTAAGTGATTTACAATTTGATGCTGTAATGCCATTTTCAGAAAGTGGATTAGCAGCTGTACAATCAAATGGAAAATGGGGTTATATAGACCAAGCAGGAAATTATGTAATAGAGCCACAATTTGACGAAGGATATGATTTTGGAACAGAAAATGTAGCACAAGTAATGATGGGAAGTAGTGCAGGAATTATAGGAAAAGATGGAAAATACATAGTAAATCCACAATATGCAAGAATTGGAGAAATAAGCAAAGAAGGATACATGGCAGTTGTAAAGAACAAAAAATTCGGAGTTATCAATACAAGAGGAGATGTAATTATTGGAACAAACTACGATGGAATTATATCAGAAGCATTTTCAGGAGAAGACACAGACTATTGTAAGCAAGAAGGATGCAACAATCTAGCAATGTTCTTTAGTGAATATTGTAGTGAACATCAACCTAGCTACACTGAAGAGGACAACGAACAAGACAATCAAGAACAAGACAAAACAGAAGAAAATCAAAACGAAAATGAATAAAAAATATTGAATTTATGTAAAATATATGATAAAATGCAAACATTCTATAAAAAGCCATTGAAAAAGCAAAGTAGATTTAATGAAAAAGTATAAAAGAGAAAGTAAGCCATTGGCTGGAAGCTTACTTATACAAATTAAATTGAAATTTCACTTTTGAGGTCTTTTATTGAAATATCAAATAGATAGATTAGATAGAAGCGGGAAGCCCGTTACAGCAACATAAAGGTTAATAATTATTATTAATAAAATTAGGTGGTACCACGAAACTGTTTCGTCCTATTACAGGCCGAAACAGTTTTTTTGTCACTTGGGGGACGTTCTTTTCTGTGACACTTTTGTCACTTTGGGGACAGACCTGCAAATAAAATTGACAAGATAATACCTAACGAGGGAGGAAAAATGAAAGAAGAAATTGAGAAAATTAAAAAGGTTGCCATAGAAAGCATAGAAAAGGCAACAAATGCAAAAGAATTAGAAGAAGTAAGAGTAAGATATTTAGGAAAAAAAGGTGAATTAACAGCTGTATTAAGAGGAATGGGAAATTTAAATGCAGAAGAAAGACCTATTATTGGAAGCTTAGTAAACGTAGTAAAAGAAGAATTAGAAGAAAAAATCAACCAAAAAGAAAAAGAATATGAACTTGCCGAACTAAATAGAAAGCTAAAAGAAGAAACAATAGATATTACACTTCCAAGCACAAAAATAACAAGAGGAAGTAAACATCCATTAAATAGAATTATAGAAGAAGTAGAAGATTTATTCGTGTCTATGGGATATGATGTTGTATCAGGACCAGAACTAGAAACAGATGAATATTGCTTTGAAAGATTAAATCTTCCAAAAGGCCATCCCGCAAGAGACATGCAAGACAGTTTCTATATTACCTCAGAATACTTACTAAGAACACAAACATCAGCAGTACAAGCAAGAACAATGATGGCAAACAAAGAAAAAACACCAATAAGAGTTATTTGCCCAGGAAAAACATATAGAAGAGATGATGACGCAACACACTCTCATCAATTCAGCCAAGTTGAAGGATTAGTAATTGACAAAAATATATCACTAGCAGATTTAAAAGGAACATTAGAAGTATTTGTAAGAAAAATGCTAGGAGAAAATCTTGAATTACGTTTCAGACCAAGCTATTTTCCATTTACAGAACCATCATATGAAGTAGATGTAACTTGCTTCAAATGTGGAGGAAAAGGATGCAACTTGTGTAAACAAACAGGATGGATTGAGGTTTTAGGTTCAGGAATTGTACATCCAAACGTGTTAAAAATGAACGGATACGATCCAGAAAAATATAGTGGATTTGCTTTTGGAACAGGTTTAGACAGACTAGCAATGTTTAAATATGGAATTACAGACATTCGTTTACTTTATCAAAATGATGTAAGATTTTTAAAACAATTCGATAGATGTGACAGATAAAAAAGAAATGCATGTCACTAAACTAAACGTCACTAAGCAGAATGCCACTAAACTGAACATCAATAAGTTACCAAAACAAGGTCTGTCCCTAAAGTGACAAAAGTGTCACAGAAAAGAACGTCCCCAAAGTGACAAAGTGGCAAAATGACAGCAAAGTGACAAAGAAAGGAGAAAAAAATGAAATTAAGTACAAATTTTGTAAAAGATTATGTTGATATTGATGTGGATGTGAAAACATTAGCAGAGGATATGACAAGAGTAGGAAATGAATATGATAGTGCAGGTAATTTAATTAATGCTACAAAACTAGTAATCGGAGAAGTAAAGGAGTGCGAAATGCATCCAGATTCAGATCACTTACATGTATGTAAGGTGGATGTTGGAACACAAGTTTTAAATATTGTATGTGGTGCACCAAATGTACGTAAAGGATTAAAAGTAATTGTGGCTTTAGATGGAGCAGAACTTCCTGGCGGAACTATAAAAAAAGGAATGATAAGAGGCAAAGAGTCCAATGGTATGCTTTGTTCTATTGCAGAATTGGGATTGGAACACAAGTTTTTAAGTCCAGCAGATAAAGAAGGAATTCATGAATTACCAGCAGATGCTCCAGTAGGAAAAGAAGTAATTCCATATATGCAAATGGATGATGGAGTAATAGATTTTGATTTAACAGCAAACAGAGGAGACTTGCTAAGTATTTTAGGAATGGCTTATGAAATAGGTGCAATTTACGACAAAAAAGTAAAAAACATAGACTTATCATTTAAAGAAAATAGTGAAAACATAAATGATACATTTAAAGTAGAAGTAAAAACAGAAAACTGCTCTATCTTCTTAGCAAAGAAAGTTAAAAATATCAAAATTGAGGAAAGTCCGGCATTTATAAAAAATAGATTAATTGCTTCTGGAATTAGACCAATTAATAATGTAGTAGATATTAGTAATTATGTTATGTTAGAAACGGGTCAACCACTACACTTCTATGATGCTGATACACTAAAAGGAAAGTTAGAAGTAAGAATGGCAAGACAAGGAGAAAAACTAACAACATTAGATGGAAATGAAAGAATACTTAGCGCAAACGATATTGTTATTTCTGATGGAGAAAAAGCAATTGGTTTAGCTGGTGTTATGGGAGGATTAGAAACAGAAATTACAGAAAATACAAAAAATGTTATTATTGAATCTGCTATATTTGATCCAATCAAAATAAGAATGACATCAAAAGAAATTTTAAGAAGTGAAGCAAGCAACCGTTTTGAAAAGGGACTAGATCCAAACAGAACATATATGGCAATAAAAAGAGCTTGCAACATGTTAGAAAAATATGCAGGAGGAGAAGTAGTAGGAAATATTGCAAAATATGATACAACAGATTTAAGCAATAGAAAAATAGAAATAACATTTGAAAACATCAACCGTATTTTAGGAATGGAAATTCCGAAAAAAGATACATTAGACGTATTCAGAAAATTAGGATTTGACTGCAAAGTGAAAAATGAAAAAGAAGAGAAAAACATAAATTATACAGAGTCAGAAAAAGATTTACAAAAATACGATATAGTAGAAGTATCTGTTCCAAGAAGAAGAGGAGATATTACAATAAAAGAAGACTTAATAGAAGAAGTAGGACGTATTTATGGAGTAAATAATATTCAAGGAAAATTACCAGATATTGCACCAAAAGCAGGAAGTTATGATAAAGTAACACGAGAGATTAGAAATAAAATGATAAGCATGGGATTAAATGAAACACTATCATACATTCTTGTAAATGACAAAGAAGCAAAAATGTTCACTAAAGACAATACAGAATTGGTTTCTCTATTAGATCCAATGACAGAAGAAAGAAATACATTAAGACATAGCATCATTCCATCATTATTAAAAATATATGAATATAATAAAGCTAGAAATGTAAAAGACGTATCAATATTTGAAATAGGAAAAGCATTCTATAAGCAAGGAGAAGAATATGGAGAAAGCACAAAGCTAGCAGTTTTAATGACAGGTGAATATTACTTAGGAATTGAAAATAAAAAGAAAGTAAATTTCTATGTAATAAAAGGAATAATAGAAGAACTACTAGATTACTTAGGATATAATGGAAGATATAGTTTAGTAGCAGATGAAAGTAAATTGCCAGAAGAACTACATCCAGGACAGTCAGCACTAATTAATGTAAATAATGATATTATAGGAATAATAGGCAGAGTTCATCCAAGCATTCAAAAAGAAGATATCTATGTATTAGAAATTGACTTAGACAGACTATTAGACAAAAAAGTTTCAAAAATGAAATATAAAGAAATTTCAAAATATCCAAATGTAAAGAAAGACTTAGCACTAGTAGTAAACAAAGAAGTAACATCACAAGAATTAGCAACCCTTATAAAAAAGGCAGGAGGTTCATCATTAGAAAATATAGAAGTATTTGATGTATATGAAGGAAAAGGTATAGATCAAAACAAAAAAAGTATAGCATATTCACTAACATTTGAAAGACCAGATAGAACATTAACAGACGAAGAAATCAATGAATTAGTAGAAAAAATTATTGACTTTACAAACAAAAAAGCAGGAGCAGAATTAAGAAAATAGTAAAAAATAAAACCACTAAACTTTTAAATGAAAGCTTAGTGGTTTTATGATGCACGAAATTTATCAGTAATGGGATTTAATAATTCAGAAACATCAACATCCATCACCACAGATAAAGCACAAATTTCATAATCTCTAACCGTTCGTTGATTATTTTCTATCCTATGTAAAGCAGTAACAGGAATATTTACTCCTAACAACAACAATTTATTCGAAAGAGTCTCAAAAGACAAATGCTTTTCACGACGCTTTTGCCTAATAATAGGACCAATAACGTTTAAATTATTTTCATATTTTCCACAATTTTTCAAAACGTAAACTCCCCATTTCATATATCAAGATACTTATTTTATATTATATAAAATTAGAAGAAAATAACATTGACACTGGTGTGAAAAAATGATAATATTGAAACAAATAATGTAAAAAAATGTAGAAAATACATTGTACGAAGGAAGGAAAGAATATGGAAAAAAGAAAGCAAAAAGGAATAACATTAATTGCATTAGCGATAACAATCATTGTTCTAATTATTCTAGCCTTAATAGGCTTAGGAACAATATTTGGAGATGGAGGAATATTAAAAAGCTCAGAAGCATCAATGGGAGTACAAGCAAACTCAGCCAAAAGAGATGAAGAATTAGCTAATGCGTATGTAGCAGATACACAAAATTCAGGTTCTAAAAAAGAATTAAGACTAGCAGTATCACAAAAAGTCACAAGTAATCCGCTAACAGAAGGAAAATACGGAAAAGGAGAACAAATAACATACGAAGTAACAATAGAGAATACAGGAAAAATAGACTTGGTAGATGTAAAAGTAAGAGATACACTAGAAAGACCAGATGGAACGACAACAGTACCAGGTAATTCAGGAGAAGAAATAAAAACTATACCAGAATTAGGTGTGGGAGAGCAAGAAACATATAACATTACTCATACAGTAACAGAAGAAGACCTAGGAGGAACTTTAAATAATAAAATAGTAGCTCAAGGAACATCAGCGGAAAATCCAGGAGACACAGTAGAAAGAGAATCAAACTCACAAGTAGAAACAAAAGAAAATGAAGCAAATCTAGACATAAGAAAAGAAATACTAAATAAACCAAAAAGAGGATACTATAAAGAAGGAGAAGAAATACAGTATAGAATATATTTAACAAATACAGGAAATGTAAAGATAGAAAGCTTTAAAATAACAGATACAGTAACTACAAAAGGAGAAGGAGCATATTATGAGTTCACAAAATTAACATACCCAGAAGGACAAGAGTATATAGATGTAGGTCAAACAGGATATATAGATTATACATATACTGTAAAAAAAGAGGATATAGGAAAGAAGATAACAAACTCTGCAACAATAGCAGCAACTGTGCCACCAGTTCCAAAGGGAGAAAAAGAACCAGAAGTAGAAGTACCAACAGAACCAGAAGAGGAAATAAATCCACATTTAACTGTAACGAAAGTTGCAACAACTAAGCCAGCTAATGGAACAGCATATGCACTAGGAGAAACAATAAAATATCAAATAACAGTAACAAACGATGGAAATTTAACAATAACAAATGTAGTTGTAACAGATGAATTAACAGGAGATCAATGGACAGTAGAAAGCCTAGAGCCAGGAGCAAGTAAAACATTTGAAACAGAATATGAAGTAACACAAGTAGATATCCTAGCTGGAAGTGTCGTAAATGTAGCAACAGCAACAGGAACATCACCAGATCCAGATGAACCAGATGTACCAGTTGACCCAGGAGAAAATGAAGTACCAACAGGGCCAAAAAACGGACACTTAACAGTAGCCAAAGATACAACAAGCAGGCCTGCTAATGGAGATACATATGTAGTAGGCGAAACAATAAAATATGAAATAACAGTAATAAATGATGGAAACTTAACAATAACAGATATATTAGTAGAAGATGAATTAACAGGTAACACTGGAGAAAAAGGATGGACAATAGAAAGTCTAGCTCCGGGAGAAAGCCAAACATTTGAAGCAAAATATGTAGTAACACAAGAAGATATCCTTGCCGGAAGTGTTGTAAATGTAGCAATAGCAACAGGAACATCACCAGATCCAAATAAACCAGATGTACCAGTTGATCCAGGAGAAATAGAAGTACCAACAGAACCAAAAAAACGGACACTTAACAATAAACAAAGTTACAACAAGTAAGCCAGCTAATGGAACAAAATATGCACTAGGTGAAACAATAACATATGAAATAACAGTAACAAACGATGGAAATTTAACAATAACAGATATAATTGTAACAGATGAATTAACAGGAGATGAATGGACAATAGACAGTCTAGCACCAGGAGAAAGTGAAACATTAGATGACTATGAAATAATACATGTAGTAACAGAAGCAGATATTCTAGCGGGAAAAGTAGCAAATGAAGCAACAGCAACAGGAACATCACCAGATCCAAATAAACCAGATGTACCAGTTGACCCAGGAGAAATAGAAGTACCAACAGAACCAAAAAACGGACACTTAACAGTAACTAAAATTACAACAAGTAAGCCAGCCAATGGAAAAACATATGCACTAGGAGAAACAATAAAATATCAGATAACAGTAACAAACGATGGAAACCTAACAATAACAGATATAACTGTAACAGATGAATTAACAGGAGATGAATGGGGACCAATAGACAGTCTAGCTCCAGGAGAAACCAGCGAAACATTTGAAGTAGAGTATGTAGTAACAGAAGCAGATATCTTAACAGCTGGAAGTGTTGTAAATGTAGCAACAGCAACAGGAACATCACCAGACCCAGATGAACCAGATGTATGGGTTGACCCGGGAGAAAGGGAAGATTTTACAGAACCAAAAAATGGACACTTAACAATAAACAAAGTTACAACAAGTAAGCCAAAGGATGGATATGCATATGAATTGGGTGAAACAATAAATTATGAAATAACAGTAACAAATGATGGAAACTTAACAATAACAGATATAACTGTAACAGATGAATTAACAGGTAATGAGGGAGAAAATGCATGGACGATAGACGCTCTAGCTCCAGGAAAAAGCCAAACATTTGAAGCAAAACATGAAGTAACGGAAGCAGATATCCGTGCCGGAAGTGTTGTAAATGTAGCAACAGCAACAGGAACATCACCAGACCCAGATGAACCAGATGTATGGGTTGACCCGGGAGAAAGGGAAGATCCGACCAGGATGATGGAACCATCTTTGTTTGTGGAAAAAACGGTGTTGGGAAAAAAGGACGGATACAAGTTAGGTGAAACTATAACATACCAAATAACAGTAATAAATAGTGGAAACGTAACAATGACTGATATAGTAGTAGAAGATCCACTTACAGGATTGTCACGACAGATAGGAACTCTTAAACTAGGAGAAATCAGCCAAACAATTGAAACAACTTATGTAGTAACAGAAGCAGATATTTTGAAGGGCAATATAAATAATGAAGCGACTGCTTCGGGAATGGACACGGAGGGGAACAGAGTAGACTATACTGCTTCACAGGAGGTTAGTACTGGAGAAAAAAATGGACGCTTAGCAGTAAGCAAAGTTGCAACAACTAAGCCAGCTAATGGAACAGCATATGCACTAGGAGAAACAATAAAATATCAAATAACAGTAACAAACGATGGAAATTTAACAATAACAAATGTAGTTGTAACAGATGAATTAACAGGAGATCAATGGACAGTAGAAAGCCTAGAGCCAGGAGCAAGTAAAACATTTGAAACAGAATATGAAGTAACACAAGTAGATATCCTAGCTGGAAGTGTCGTAAATGTAGCAACAGCAACAGGAACATCACCAGATCCAGATGAACCAGATGTACCAGTTGACCCAGGAGAAAATGAAGTACCAACAGGGCCAAAAAACGGACACTTAACAGTAGCCAAAGATACAACAAGCAGGCCTGCTAATGGAGATACATATGTAGTAGGCGAAACAATAAAATATGAAATAACAGTAATAAATGATGGAAACTTAACAATAACAGATATAATTGTAACTGATGAATTAACAGGAGATCAATGGACAATAGACAGTCTGAGTCCTGATGAAATGATGACATATAACGCAGAACATATAGTAACAGAAGCGGATATTCTTGCTGGAAGTGTTATAAATGAAGCAACAGCAACAGGAACATCACCAGACCCAGAAACCCCAGATGTGCCAGTTACACCAGGAAGTACAGAAGATTTAACAGAAGAAAGAAGAACAGATATTGAAATTATAAAAAGAGAAACATCGTCAAGTCAGTTTTATGTAGAGGGAGTATATTGGAGAGGTGACATAATTACATATTGTCTAGAGGTAACAAATACTGGTAATATAGCACTTATAGATGTTGCAGTAATAGATATAATGAAAACGTCCTATGGGGGGGAGCGCTTGGTTGATATAGTTCCGGGAGATGGCTATACGACGGATGAGTATGGCGATGCATTTATAGATGAATTAGCACCGGGACAAACAGTATCGATAAATGCAAGTTATATAGTAACGGACTGGGATATATCAGAGACGGAAGGGAAATTAATAAATACGGCATTAGCTACTGGTAAGGCAATCGATAATAATTTAGACACTCCAAGTGATGAAGCTTCGGTGGAAAGTCCAATAGAATACCATACATATGGTACAGTTGTTATCCATAAAAGCAATATTGATGGTCTTACAGACGAACCAGTTATTACTAATGGTTTCGTGACTTACGTGGGAATATTCGAAGATGAATACTTAACTCAGCTGATAGATGTAAAAAAAATACGATTTGACAATAGTAGTGAAGGTTCGATTATTTTAGAAAATGTGGAGACAGGTACATACTATTTGGCAGAAGTCGACGAAAATGGATATGTTATACCAAGTGGTGAATGGAATGGCGGATTTTTCAACCCTGGTTATACACTCGGTACGTATAACGGCGACTCGAGCACACTTGATATGGATCATGCCCTAGAGTTGCAGGTGGAGGAAAGTTCCGTGGTGGAGTGTAGCATTGTTAATCTTTGGGCTATTGTACCAGAAGAAGCATACTAAAAGCAATTAGCATCAGTTATTCATAACTAACAAAAAGTTGGATTATTCATAAAAAGTTGCAGGGAAATTTAATCATATTACAAAAATATTACAATTGCCATATTCTTACATTTGAGTATGGCAATAATACTTTA
>CANRMM010000027.1 GCA_947631745.1 uncultured Clostridia bacterium | reverse complement strand
GAAACATAAATACATTATATCACCAAACTTATTTCAGTTTTTATAAATTAACCGGAATTTCAAATGATAATTTACAGTTACATAATGAATATACGAAATCGTTTGACTTTTTATATAAAATATAGTATAATCTTTCCGGATAACATTTTTATATAAATTAATTTCTATATTCACTAATTAGTGGAGGAAATACCCCCTACTTTTTGGTTTTACACTTATAACAATTAATCAACAAAAAAGAAGTGGAGGACATGATTATGTTAAAAATTATGTTAAAAAAATTTGCTTTATGGTTTGCAACCTTTGGTTTGAGTTTCCTAGTGTCAAATGTATTCGCTTGGATTGAACAGGGAAAAGCATTTCTTTACATTAACATCGGTTCCACCGTCCTTAACAATTTAGTCGCCATTGTACTTCTAATAATCATAGGTTTTAACAGCGATTGTATATTAGATGCAAGCATAACCGCTTTACAAGCATTATTAATTACAATCGGTTCAGCGGCATTTATACTATTGGCGAACTGGGCTATTAGCAATTTATTTAATGTAGGCTTCTTTGTCACATATCAAATAATTACATTTGGCCAGTGTTTATGTATGGAAAATACCAAGAAAGAAAAAGAATAGCAAAACAATAGTCAACGATAAAAGCGACCTCTTCTTATAATAGAAAAGAGGTCGCTTTTCTTAAGTCATATAGTATTTTATTACCTTAATATCATACCGTCTATACTTCAAATATTTTTGAAAGTTCTTCTTTTGGCATAGCCCCAACTGTCCTGCTTACTTCTTTTCCTTCCTTAAAAAGAATAAATGTTGGAATACTCATAACATCATATTGAGTTGCTAAATCTGCTTGTTCATCAATATTAACCTTACATACTTTTGCATTAACTCCCATCTCTTCAGAAATTTCTTCTACTACTGGTCCCATCATTTTACATGGACCACACCAATTAGCCCAAAAATCTACTAATACTGGTACTCTTGCCTCTTCTACTTCTGTTTTAAAATTTTCTGTTGTTAAATGTATTACTGACATAAATTATCCCTCCTAAATTTTATTAAACTCATTTATAATATGCATACCTGCTTTTGCTCCTTCATAAACAGCTTTATTAATTTGTAATAATCCTCCTGTACAATCTCCACAAGCATATAAACCTTTTACTGACGTTTGCATATCTTCATCTACTAAAATATTTCCATTTTGTATATTTACTCCTAATTTTCTTGCTAAATCATTACCCGATGCTGTTCCCACAGCTACAAATACCCCATTAATTTTTTTAATGGTATCATTTTTGAATTCTACTTCTTCAATAATTTTATCACCTCGAAATTCACGAATAGGTTCATTTTCAATTTCAAATGATTCTCCATCTCTGTTTTCCACAATTTGTTCCCCATTCGTTAAGATTGTAACACTATTAGCAACTGGTCTTAAATGTTTTGCTTCTGCAATAGCATAATTTCCATTTCCTAAAACTGCAACATCTTTTCCTTTATAAAAGAACGCATCACAAACAGCACAATAACTAACACCTTTACCTTCGAATTCTTTAATACCTTTAATATTAGGTATTGTTCTACTTGTTCCTGTTGCCAAAATTACTTTTTTAGCTTGATATTCGCTATTTACCGTTATAACTTGAAAATATTCCTCTAATGCAATTTCAATCACTTCATCTTCAATAATAGGTATATTTAAGTTTGCTGCTTGCTTTTCCCCTATTTCTACTAATTTTCTTCCAGAAATAGGATGCTCTAATCCATAATAGTTTTCTATAATTTCAGCCTTTTCTAAAGCACTTTTCTTTTTTGATAAAATCAATATATTTTTATCAGCTCTTTTTAGATATAGACTTGCTGAAATTCCTGCAGGTCCACTTCCTACAATAATAACGTCATATATCATATTATTCCCCCATGTCCATCAAATCATACATATTTTGAAAAGCATATCCTTTCTCTTGCAAATATTCAATAACATCTGGTAAAGTCTCATAAGTTAATGTTTTATCTGCAGCATCATGCATCAAAAGCACAACATTTTCCTTTCCATCAGTCGTTTTCTTTAAATTTTCCATAATTTCTTCTTTAGTATCAGCCCCTTCTGCATCATATGTAAGGGCATTCCAATCTAAAAAGGCAATATGTTTTTTCTTAAAAATCTTTCTTGTTTTTGCTTTTATATCTTCATATGGTCCACCATATGCTCCACCTGGGAAACGAAATATATTTGTAGAATAATTGTCATCATTCAACGCCTTTTTTATTTCTGCTTCTGTTTTATTATATTCCTCTAAAACAGATTCATCACTGGAATAAATTTTACTGTATTCATGCGTGTAACTGTGATTTCCAATATAATGTCCTTCTGCATATTCTCTATTGATTAAATCCTTATGGTCACTAACACGATTTCCTAATACAAAAAAAGTAGCTTTTACATTATATTGTTTTAAAACATCTAATATATGCGGTGTAACAGTATCTGATGGTCCATCATCAAACGTTAAAAAAACTCGCTTTACTCCAGGTTCTCCATTATAAATGTCATCCACTTCTTTATAAAAATGTGCTTTACGTCTTTTTATTTCTTCTTCATCTATTTCTTTAGCTTGCTCCGTATCTTGTTGTTTTATATCCCCAGACTGTTCCTGTACAGAAGCTAAACTTCCTTCTTGACTTTTTTGAGCTGCTGTCATTCCCAATCGTATTGACACGTACAAAACTAGTAATAGTATAAGAATACATATTACTAGTTTTTTGTAATTTAATTTTCTTTTTTCTGTTTTTATTTCTTCTATTTGGTACATCATTTTTATTCCTCTTAAATTGACATTTTTCTACATTATTATACACATAATTTTTCTTTTTATCTACCCAATTTAAGGAATAATTTTATTTTTCTTCTTTTGAAGTATTAATTTTTAATAACTTAAAAATTTCAACAATAATTAATGGTGAAATAACCAATCCTATAGTTTCCAATATATTTGTTAAAGGCAATATTGGAATACTAAAAATGCTTCTCAATGCTGGAATAAATAAAATTACTAACATCAATAATGCTGATACCAAAATAGCCAATAATAGCATTTTATTATTAAAAGGATTTGTCTTTAATATTGACTTTTTGTTGTTGCGAATATTAAATACATGTACTAATTCTGACAAAGCAAGAGTCGTAAATGCCATTGCTTGTGCTATTTCTACTCTAACTTCTTCTTGTGATAAAAGTCTTCCGTCATGATATACATCAGTTGGAAGCTCTGCTTCTGGTGTTGCAAGACCAATAATAAAAGCTACTAGTGTAATAATTCCAATCATAATTCCTTGATAAACTACTCTCCACGTCATTCCTTTTGTAAAAATGCCTTTTTGTGTATTTTGTGGTTTACGATTCATAACGTCTTCTTCTGCAGGATCTACTGCTAAAGCCAATGCTGGAAGAGAATCTGTTACTAAATTAATCCATAAAATATGAATTGGTAACAATACTTCGATAAGGTTAATATCTATATTGAAAGCACTTGATAACCAAGGTGTAATTAATATTGCTACAAATAATACAACAATTTCTCCTACATTGCTTGAAAGTAAAAATTGAATTGCTTTCAAAATATTGTCATATATACGTCTTCCTTCTTCTACTGATGATACAATTGTCGCAAAATTATCATCTGTTAATATAACATCTGCTGCTTCTTTTGATACATCTGTGCCAACAATTCCCATTGCACATCCAATATCTGCTGTTTTTAATGCAGGTGCATCATTAACTCCGTCACCAGTCATTGCAACAATTTCACCATTAGCTTGCCAAGCTTTTACTATCCTTACTTTATGCTCTGGCGAAACTCTAGCATATACTGAATAATTGCGGACATTCTTCTCCAAATCTTCCTGCGACATTTCTTCTAATTCTGCTCCTGTAATTGCCTCTGATTCGTCTTCTAAAATTCCTAATTCTTTTGCAATAGCAACAGCTGTAATTTTGTGATCTCCTGTTATCATTACTGTTTTTATACCTGCTGTTTTACATTTTTCTACAGCAACTTTTACTTCTTCCCTTGGTGGATCAATCATTCCAACCATTCCTACAAATATTAATTCATTTTCAATATTTTTCATTTCTTCATTAGTAGGTTCATGATCCAATTCCTTATATGCCATTGCCAATACTCTTAAAGCTTCTTTAGCCATTGCCATATTATGATTATAAATTTCTTTTTGATATTCTGCTAAATCATCTTTGATTTCTCCATAAACTAAATAACGATTACATTTTTGTAAAAGTTCATCTATACCACCTTTAGTATAAACAACATACTTATCTCCTACTTTATTTACAGTCGTCATCAATTTTCTATCAGAATCAAAAGGAACTTCTTTTACCCTTTTATACATTTCAAAATTTGCTGGATTAAAATCTAAACGGAATCCCATATCTACTAATGCTGTTTCTGTTGGATCACCTGTCAATTGATTATCAGCTCCTACTTTTGTATCATTGCATAGCATACTGGTATATACCAATTTTTCAAGTTCCATTTCTTTTTCTTTAACATCTTCAAGTGCAAGAGTTTTATAATTATAAAATACTTTTTTAACAGTCATTTTATTTTGTGTTAATGTTCCTGTTTTATCTGAACAAATAACAGTAGCACTACCCAATGTTTCAACAGCTGGTAATTTCTTTACAATAGCATGTTTTTTTACCATTCTTTGAACACCAATTGCTAAAACAATTGTTGACACAGCAGCTAACCCCTCCGGAATAGCTGCAACAGCTAAGCTAACAGCTGTCATAAACATATCAAGTGGATTTTTTCCATATAAAAGACCTATTACAAAAATAACAACACAAATCGCTAACGCTGCTAAACCTAGTGTTTTTCCTAACTTATTCAATTTAGTTTGAAGAGGTGTTTCTGCTTTAACAGTATTTGTCAAAATGCCAGCGATTTTGCCAACCTCTGTGTTCATTCCTGTTTCTACAACAATTCCTTTTCCTCTTCCATACGTAATTAAAGACGATGAAAATACCATATTAGTTCTATCTCCAATGCCCACTTTTTCATCTTTAATAACATCTACTGACTTATCAACTGGTACAGATTCTCCTGTTAACGAAGATTCTTGTGACTTTAAATTAACAGCTTCAATTAATCGAATATCTGCTGGAACATAATCCCCCGTATCTAATACTACAATATCTCCAGGAACTAAGTCACGAGATTGCACAACTTCTACTGCACCATTACGCAAAACCTTTGCTACATGAGAACTTAATTTTTGTAATGCTTCTAATGACTTCTCAGCTTTATTCTCTTGTGCTACTCCAATAATTGCATTTACAACTACAACAATCAAAATAATAATAGAATCTGTAATTTCCTCATCTTCCATATAGCCCACTACTCCAGAAACAATAGCAGCTATAATAAGAACTATAATCATAAAATCTTTAAACTGCTCTAAAAATTTTACTAATAAACTCTTCTTCTTTTCAGCTTTTAATTCATTAAAACCATATTTTTCACGATTCTGATTTACTTGCTCAGAATTAAGACCTTTACTACTTTCTACCTCAAAATGTTTTAAGACATTTTCTTCCGTTTGATTAAACCAATTCTTATCCAATTTTTTCTCTCCTCATCATTTGCATATTTATGATAATAAACTTTTAACAACTTCATTGATTGTCTTTCCATCTGATGAAGCACCTATTTTTTCCTTTGCTACTTTCATTACTTTTCCCATATCTTTCATAGAAGTTGCATTCTCTTCTTCAATAATTTGCTTTATAATTGTTGTCAATTCATCTACTGATAACTGTTTTGGTAAATATTCTGATAAAATTTCAATTTCTTCTTTAATAGTAGAAATTAAATCTTCTCTACCACTTTTTTCATAGTCTGCTAAAGAATCTTTTCTCTTCTTTGACTCTTTGGCAATAATCTCTATAATTTGTTCATCTTCTAATGTAACATGCTTATCTTTCTCTACTTGTAAAATAGCTGCTCTTACCATTTGAATAACATTTTTTCTAACAACATTTTTGTTTTTCATACATTCCTTTAAATCTTCTAATAGTTTTTCCTTTAACATAAACAATCATCCTTCCTTTATTATTATTTGAAAAATCGTTTTGATTATAACATAAATGCACTAGAAAATCCATATAAAAAATACTTGTATTTCTGCTTTTTAAATTAATCCCTTTGCATACTTCCAAGATAGAATATGAAATACCATTTTATCAATATCATCTTGCGAAATTGTTTTTTCCTTTAATAATTTCTTTACTGTTTCTATACTACTTTTATAGTCTGTAACAATTAAAATATCATTTCCTGCTAATATTGCTTTTTCTATACATTCTTGTTCTGATGCAACTGCTTGCATGTCTAAATTATCTGTTATAATAATTCCTGTAAAGTTCAAATCATTTCGTAATAATTCATGTATCTTTTTAGAAAGAGAAGCTGGATTTTCTCCATCAATACTTGTAACAATATTATGACTAACTAATACCGCTTCTGCTCCTTCCTCAATTCCAGCTTGAAAAGGAGGTATATCATTTTTTAAAATACTTTCATAACTTCTACTATCTACTGAAGCCCCTTTATGGGTGTCTGTATTATTTCCATATCCAGGGAAATGCTTTAATGTATAAGATACCCCCGTATGTTTACTAGCTTCAATAGCTGTTTTTGCATATATAGAAGTTAATTCTGTATTTTCCTTCAAAGATCTATCATACATATAATCACCTAAGTTAGGGCATACATCTACTACTGGTGCTAAATTAAGATTTATACCTAAATTATTTAATAATTTACTTTTATACATTGTGTCTTGCTTAATTTTTTCAAATCCCCCTTCATTATATAAAGTAGATGGTGATTTAAACTGTTCTTGAGATAAATTAGGATTACTACTTACTCTTACAACACTTCCACCTTCTTCATCAACAGCAATTAATAATGGAATTCTAGAAACTGTTTGCAACCTTTTTATTTCTTCTTTTACTTCTTCTTCTGCCTTATTTTCAAAATCCTTTTCAAATAACAAATATCCTCCAAAATAGTAATTATTTAACAAATCAGTAGCATTATTATCTGGATAACGAACTAAAAATATTTGTCCTATTTTTTCTTCTAATGTTAACGTTTGCAATTTTTTATATGCTTTTTCATAATACTCTTTAAAAATACCATCATCACTCCATTCTTCTGGAACTTTATTTTCACTTTTTATATTTTCTTCTACTTCTAATTGATTTACCACTTCTGTATTTTCAGATGTATTTTCAGATATTTTATCTTCCTTTGTTTGAGAAATCCAAAACATAAAAATACCAATAGCTAATAGAATAACACAAAATACAAAAAATAATTTTTTCATTACTTTTATCTCCTTTAAAACTTTTTTAATTTATTGTTTAATTTTACTATTTTAGTAGTATAATGTAAATAGAAATGGAGCTGATTAAAAATGACAAATACAAAAGAAGATGTAAACATTGAAGCAACATACGGCACGCAAAGTTCTCTCAGTAAAGATGATTTTATAAAGAATTTTAATATTAATGAATCTGGGCTAAGTACAGAAGAAGCTGAGAAACGTATTCAGCAATATGGTCTAAATGAAGTAAAACAGTCAAAACCTAAAAAATGGTACCATTATTTCTTATCTAGCTTATTTAGTCCTTTTAATAGTATATTACTTGGTATTGCTTGTATTCTTTTTTATACAGATGTTTATCTACCTGAAATACCAAGTTATGCAAATATTATAGTTATTGCTCTCCTTGTTAGTGCTAGTACCTTATTAGAATTCTTTGAAGAATATCATTCTAATAAAGCTGCTGAAAAATTAAAAGAACTGGTTGCCACCACAACTACTGTAATAAGAGATGGAAAAGAAATCCTTGTTCCAATTAAGCAAGTAGTATTAGGAGATATTGTAAAACTATCTGCTGGAAGTTTAATTCCTGCTGATCTTAGAGTTTTAGAATCAACCGACCTTTATGTTGGACAATCTTCTCTAACTGGTGAATCTGATGCAGTAAAAAAGACTGTAGAATCTGACACTTCCTTAGAGGATTTAGATAGCATTTCTGATTTAACAAATATTTGCTTTATGGGAACCAATGTTATTAGTGGTTCTGCCAAATGTGCTGTTATCAAAACAGCAGATGATACTTACTTTGGAAAAGTAGCTCATACAATTTCCAATACCAAAACAAAATCTGCATTTCAAACAGGAATAGAGAATATCAGTAAACTACTAATACGTTTTATGCTAATTTTAATTCCTATTGTATTTATCCTAAATGTTGCAAAACATAGTACAGTAACAGCATTTACCTTTGCAGTAGCAATTGCAATTTGTATTACTCCACTACTTCTTCCTGTTATACTTTCTTCAAGTCTTTCTAAAGGTGCTGTTAGAATGTCTAAAAAGAAAACTATTGTTAAAAAACTAGATTCTATTCAGAGTTTTGGTTCTATCAATATTTTATGCACAGATAAAACAGGAACTTTGACAGAGGATAAAATTGTATTAGAAAAATATTTAGATATTTATGGAAAAGAAGATTTTCGCATTTTAAAACATGCATTTTTAAACTCATATTTTCAAACAGGTTTGAGAAGTAATATTGATGAAGCTGTAGTTGCTAGAGCTTTACAAAATGATATGAGTAAATATATTGACCAATATACTTTAGTAGATGAAATTCCTTTTGATTTTTCACGTAGACGACTTTCTGTTATTGTGACAGATGGTACTAAAAAACAATTAATTACCAAAGGTGCTGTTGAAGAAATATTAAATATTTGTACTATGGTAGATTATCAAGGCACCATATCACCTATTACAAAACAAATTAAAGACAACATTAGACGAATCTCCAAGGAATTAAACGAAGACGGTTTAAGAGTTATCGCAGTTTGTCAAAAAAATGATATTGCTGATATTACTGATTTTACTACTGATGATGAAAAAAATATGGTTCTTTTAGGTTTTATTGGATTTTTAGACCCACCTAAAGAAAGTGCAAAATCAGCAATTAAGAATTTAAATGAGGCTGGTATTCGTGTTATTGTTTTAACTGGAGACAATTTAGAAGTAACAAAATGTATTTGTAAAAAAGTAGGTATCAATTCTGACTCTATAATCGAAGGAAATCAAATTGAAAAATTATCTGATTCTGGTGTTTTACGACTATTAAAGAGAAACAATATTTTTGTAAAACTTTCTCCTATTGAGAAAGCAAGAATTGTTAGACTGTTACACGAATCTAATAATGTTGTAGGTTATATGGGCGATGGAATTAATGATGCTCCTTCCTTAATTAATTCTGATGTTGGTATTTCAGTTGATACAGCTGTTGATATTGCCAAAGAATCTGCTGATATTATTCTATTAGAAAAAGATTTACATGTACTACTAGATGGTGTTACAGAACGGAAGAAAAACATATTCAAATTTAATGAAATATATAAAACTCTCTACCAGCTTTAACTTTGGAGAAGTTGTATCTGTTATCATTGCAAGTGTCCTTCTTCCTTTCTTACCAGAAACGCCAATTCAATTATTAGTTGAAGGATTATTATATGACTTTGGTCAATTGACATTACCTTTTGATAATGTAGATCCTGAAGATTTAAAAAGACCTAGAAAATTTAATATTAAAAGCTTAAAAAACTTTATGCTATTTATGGGCCCAGTTAGTTCTATTTTTGATATAGTTGTGTTTGCTATTTTACTATTAGTCTTTCACTTACATGATGCTGCTACATTCCAAACAGTATGGTTTTCATATAGTATTGTATCCAACCTATTAGGTATGCATATTATTAGAACAGCTAAATTACCATTTATTCAAAGTAATGCACACAAATTTGTATATTTTTCATCAATATTACTAGCAATAATTGGTGTAATTATACCTTTTACTGGACTTGGAAATTTAATTGGTCTTGTACCAATACCTTTTGCATATATTCCAATTATTATCTTTGTTCCTATACTATATTGTTTTGTTGCAATGATTGCAAAAAAAATCTATATCAAGAAATATGGTGAATGGATTTAATTTATGTTTATTTCAAAAATCCAACTCTTCAATCAGAGTTGGATTTTTAACTTCTATAATTTCTTTTCTGTTACCTCATAAATATAAACATAAGTTTCTATAATCACATATAAACGGCTACTTTTACCTTTCTCCGCTTCATAATGAATTATGTTACTCTGATTTTGCTCTGCTACATCAATCAAATCATTTAAATCAGCTATTTTCATTACTTGTAAATTTGATATATTAGGCTCATTTGTTACAGTAACAATTAAATCTCCATAATACTTCAAAATGCAATTAATATTACGCCTATATTTTTCTTCAGGTGTTGTATTACGCCTTTTTATAATATTAACAATAATCATCCATAAAGCACCTAAAAGAAATAAAATTCCCAAAGTAATTCTAACCACTTTTTGATATGGTATGTTATTAGTCATAGTAGGAAAAATATCCTTTTCTTCTATTGGCGAGTAATTCTCTTGCACCTCTGTTATTGTGCTGGTTATAGGTATATTTAGTTCTATTATATCTTCCATCTTTTCTGTTTCAATTACAGAACTAATAGGTTGAATATAATAAGAAATATAAAAATGCAACTGTAACATAGCATCTATCGTAATTCCATAAGTTCTTTCATATTCACGTGCTAAATTATTGAAACCTTCATAATCAATATTTATCTGCTTCTGAATAAACATTTCATTAACATTTTCTTCATTTTTAGCTTGTTTTTCTTGAATTATAAATGGTCTATCCCAAACTTGTTTTCCTTCATTTTTATTATCATTCACTGTTCCTACTAAATCTGCAACAACACAGTATTCATACGCAAAATTTGCTTTCTCGTTACTATCTATAGCATATTGAAAGTCTATTTGATATGAATCAATAGACTTTGATGCATAATATCCACCTTTAGGAAGTGTCTCCGTCACATAAAAATCATTTGGTTTTAATAAAACCTCATAATCACTATTCTTTTTTATAGTATAATGATATATTGATGCAATTTGCTCTTTAAATGTTACGCCACTATAAGTTAGAAAAACTCCCATCGCCGTTATTAGAATAATTATAATTAATATAATAATATCTTTTTTATTGTAATTTTTAGTCCTAATATTTCTATAGTTTTTCTTGTTTCTCATTTCACCTCACTCCTATAAAAATACTCATATAACCAAACTGAAGGAAAACCAATATATGAAATATTACATACGACAATTCCTTTAATCTGATTAGTCTGTACTAATTTAATATCTGGAGCATTATTGCTATCACCTTTTGTTCTATAAAACACCTTATTATCTTTCTTTACAATATCTACAACTCGATGTGCTATATTTTGACTCTCAATATTATATACAATAATTGTGCCAGTTGGAATTTGGTTCAGCTCATTGTCGCTAACTTTCTTATATACAATGACATCTCCTCTGCTAAAAGTAGGTTTCATACTATTAGATAAAATTGCAATCGGCTCATATTGAAATGCCCCTATTACAAAGCAAATTAAGATAATTAATAGGCCAATAGATATACCATAACTTATTTTATCCATTACATCTTTTTTCTTTTCTTTTATAAAACAATATTTAAAAATAATACCAGTAATAGTTGGTAGTAGTATACATGCAGAACCAGTCACAAACCAATCAATATCTGGTAAAATAGGCAATAATATTAAAATAAACTCACTAAAAAGTCGATAAATAATAGATAACAAACAAGAACCTTTTACAGTTAAATACGTATATAAAATATTACATGGTATCAAAGGTAATATTGTAGAACAAACATACTGAAAAAGTTCCTTTTTACTAAAAAATAATCTGATAATTTCATGGTAATTTATCTCTAACAATATCAATATAATTGTAATTCCTACTATTAATACTTTATTCTCTTTATTTCTACTAATCATCACTCCTCTTACCACTTCCATACTAATAACTGGTAAAATTTGAATAACGCTATTTTTTAATATTGCCCAAAAACTATGTTGATATGGGCTTTTTACAAAGCCCATAATAAATCCAATATAAAAATAAAATAGTACATGAATACAAGAAATCACAACAATATAAATAAGGTATTTTCTATTATTTTTAGATAGTCTCACATAAAAACTTCTCATCTGCCATATTAAATATGAAAAAATAGCACTCCAAAATAATGGATTAATCACATTAATATAAATAACATCATTATAAATGATTAAACAAATTGTTATGAGCAAATAAAAAATAATAACAGTAAGTAGTCCTCTACTTTTCAAACCTTGCATTTATTTCACCTATTTTTCTATTACTTTTGATCATATTCTACAATACCTGTAATTGTTTTCACTCTAATTTCTGGCATTTCTGTAGTATTTTCATCATAAACCACATTTATCAAAAGAGTAGTTTGCTCTCCTGCTTTTAATTCCATAGCTGGTTCTTTTATTGTATAAATAATAGCAGGAGAACCATTTTTATCATCTTCTTGAAAATAAAGTGTTTTTAACATAGCATCTATTGTTCCTGCGTTTTCAATTGTAACAGCATAAGTAATAGAATCACCTGGCTTTTCCAATTTTGCATTAAAGGTAACTCTTGTATTAGTATATTCAGGATTACCTGGTTCTGCTCCTCCACTTGTATCTTGTACTTCTACATTAGTAATCCTAATATTCCATTCTCCTACAATTTCTGCTGTTCCATTAAAGTTCAATTGTGTTGCAAGAGCAGAATAACCTACTGCCATCATTAAAATTACAATCATCAATGCTCCTATTATTATAATTCTAGTACTCTTCATTAGTTATCACCCTCCTTTGGTGATACTATATTATATGCTCCTTTCCTTTTTATGTTCTTTTTCGACATTATTTTTTTAGTTCATTACTAGTATTTCGCAAATTAACAATATCTGCTATTTGCTTTATATCTCGCATATTTTCATACAATAGATTTAAAGTAATTATTTCTTTGTTTCTTTTATAAATATTTAAAATATAATGTTTTACTCTAGTTCGATTTCTATGATTATCATTATAGATTGTAAAATTTGATATTGGGGATACAATTTCAATATGACTTATATCATTTGTAAAAATAGTTTCTATTTTATTATGTGTATGTATTATATGTTTATATTCGATTCGATCACCATAAAAATATATTTTATATGGAATTAACTTTAACATTATCAAAGGTATTATTATTATTGCAATAATGGTTATTATATCATGATATCCGAAAAAGAAACTAAAAATAGTAGTTATTTCTATTGCTATAAGTACAATCATTAGTAAAATATAATCATTACTTCTTTTAACTTTAATTCTGTTATCAGATTCAGTTATATATTTGCTTTTTTCTTCACAATTATATCTTATAATATTAGAACTAACAGCTTTTTCTCTTCTTTCAATATAACTATTTAAAGCATTCATTATTTCTTCATAATTAGTCATTATTACAACATTAACATCTATACAAATAAATTCATTAATATTTAGTGATAATATTTTCTTCATTGTTGTTTCTTCACAATATGTTACACGCTCTAATTTTGATAATGGTATTATAATAGTTTTATTTAAAGTATCAATTAAATGTCTATAATATATTTTTTCATTTTCTATAATCATATAATACGGAGAAAAATTTATAAGAGCTAAAAACAATATAATAATTATTAGACTCATTACTCCATAATAAGAATTATTCATAAAATATAATATAGGCACACTTATAATAACACCAATTAAACCCAATAGTATCAATCTACCAATCAATTCATTAGAAACAGATGAACAATTAAATGTTGTACTATTGTATTTAATTGGTTCTGCTTCAATTTCAGCTATTAATTTTTTAATCTTATATTTTTTTTCAATTATATAAGCTATAAAACCAATTACAATAACACCAAACATAGAATTAACTAATATTTTATGCATTACATTTCCTCCATTCATTAAGGATAGGAATAAAAATCCCCCGGCTTAGCCGGGGGTATTTTACTCATAACGCCTAAAAGGCTATGTTACAAGCAGTGCCTCAAG
>CANRMM010000026.1 GCA_947631745.1 uncultured Clostridia bacterium | reverse complement strand
GGCCTATTTGGCATGGGATTTTTCCAATTTTTTATTTTTTTAATAAAAAGTCTTGACTTTTAATAGTTAGTCTCCTTCTTTTATTTGAATATTGGCTCCTAATTTTTGTAACTTTTCTTCTAATTTTTCGTATCCTCTTAAAATGTATTCTATTTGTGTTACAGTTGTCGTACCTTTAGCAATTAATCCTGCCGTTACTAATGCTGCACCGCCTCTTAAGTCTGTACTTTTTACAGTTGCTCCATATAATTTTTTTACTCCTTTAATTACTGCAGTTCTTCCTTCTATAACTATTTTTGCGCCCATTTTTTTAAGCTCTGGTATATAGCGATATCTATTTTCGAATATATTTTCAATTACCATAGATGTTCCCTTTGCTGTTACTAATGTTGCTCCAAATACAGATTGCATGTCTGTTGGAAATCCTGGGTATGGCATTGTTTTGATATCTGTTGCCTTTAGTCTTTTAGGTGATTCTAAATATATACTATTTTTTCCTTGTTGTATTTTACATCCACATTCTTCTAATTTATTAATAATTGGGCTAATATGGTTTGGAATAACGTTGTTTATTTTTACTTTTCCTCCGTGTATTTGCTACCATACAAAGTAAAGTTCCCGCTTCAATTCTATCTGGCATTACTGTATAGCTAATATCTTTTAATTTTTTTACTCCTGTTATTTCAATTACATTTGTACCTGCACCTTTTATTTTTGCTCCCATTTTATTTAAGCAATCTGCTAAATCAATAATTTCTGGTTCCATTGCTGCATTTGAAATTCTGGTTGTTCCTTCTGCATAAACAGATGCAAGCATAATATTTTCGGTTGCCCCTACACTTGGAAAATCTAAGTCGATATTTGCCCCTTGTATTTTATCACATTTACATGTAATAAATCCACCCTCTTCGATAATATTTATACCTAATTTTTTAAAACTATTTAGATGTAAGTCTATTGGTCTTGTTCCAATATCACATCCGCCCTGGATATGAAAATTTCACTTCTTTAAATTTACCGTAAAATTGCTCCTGCAAGTATTACTGTTGAGCGCATTTGGTGCATTAAATATTCTGGAATATCTCTTTTTATAATAATTTTGCTATTAATTTTTATTTTATCATGATTTTTCTTTATTTTACATCCTAGATATTTTAAGATTTCTGATGTTATTTGAATGTCATGAATATTAGGAATATTATATAATGTTGTTATCCCTGGATTTAATATGGTTGCTGCCATAATTGGTAAAGAGGCATTTTTAGAACCTGATACTGATACTTCACCTTCTAATTTTTTGCCTCCTTCTATTATGTAACTAGACATTTTTTTCACCCTTTCTATTTCGTTTTTTGCTATATATTATGTTTTCTTTCCATAAAAGGTGATTGTCTATTATTTTATTTTACCATTTAACTACTAATTTATCTATTTTTGAATGAATATAATTTTCTAATTTTTTCATAAATTCTTCTGGCGGTATTTCTTTTTTTGCTACCATATCTAGCCCTTTTTCCCAGCTTGCTGTTAATTTTGGATTTAGCATATCTGGTATTGTGTTACTAATTACATCATAAATTGCTTCTCCTTTTTTAGTTGGAGTAATAATTTGTGTTTTTGTATTAATTGCAATATATCCAATTCTCTCTAGTTTTTTCATAATTTCTGCTCTGGTTGCACTTGTTCCTATTCCTGCTCCTTTTATTTGTTCTCTTAATTCTTCTTCTTCAATTAACTTTCCTGCATTTTCCATTGCTAATATAATAGAACCTGAATTATATCTTGATGGTGGTGTTGTTTCTGATGTTTTCGTTTCAAAATTAATAATTTGAATTTCTTGCCCTTTTTTTAGCTTATTTAATATTTCTATATTGGAATTATCTCCAGTTTCATCTGATTTTGATGTGTTGTTTTCCACAGTTTCTTTTTTCTTATCTTTCCATATTTCTAAATATCCTTGATTTATACATACTTTCCCGTTTGCTGTAAATTCTTCATTTTCCACATTAACAATTGTAGAAATTTTTTGATATTCGGCTGGTGGATAAAATATAGCTAAAAATCTTTTTACAATTATTTTATATATTTCTTTTTGTAAATTTGGTAATGATTCATAATTTTCATATCCTTGTCCTGTTGGAATAATTGCATAATGATCTGTTATTTTACTGTCATTTACATATTTGGTTTTTGTTAAATCTGTTTTATATTTTTCTGATATCATTTTTCCTACATAGCATTGTATTTCTTGGTCTTTGTATCCTTTTGCAATCCCATTTAAATTTTTTGATATTACTTTTGCAATTGCAGTAGAAAGTACTCTTGCATCAGTTCTTGGGTATGTTACTAATTTTTTTTCATATAAATTTTGAATTATTTCTAGTGTTTCATCTGGCTTAATTTTGAATCTCTTTGTGCACTCATTTTGAATTTCTGCTAAGTTAAATAAAAGAGGTGCACTTTCTTTTGTTTTATTCTTTTTTATTTCACTAATTATTGCCTTTTTATCTTTTAAAGATAAAATAAATTGTTTCGCTTCTTCTTCTTTTTTAAATCCTGATTCATTGTATAGCTTTGGTGATTCATACATTATGGATTTTTCATTTACTTTCCATTCAGCTTTAAATGATTGGTCTTTATCTCCAAATTCACCTATTATTTTATAGTATGGAGTTTTGATAAAATTTTGTATTTCTCTTTCCCTTGATACAATCATTCCTAATACGCAAGTCATTACTCTTCCAACAGAAATTGATATTTTTTCCTCGTTTAAATCTTTTGCCATTCTACGTCCATAAATAATTGATAGTAATCTAGAAAAATTAATTCCTATAAGATAGTCTTCTTTTGCACGCAAATAAGCAGAATTTGATAAACTATCATATTCTGCCAAGTCTTTTGCTTCTGCAATTCCTCTTTTTATTTCTTCTTCGGTTTGAGAGTCAATCCATACTCTTTTTCTATATGGTTTTCGAATTCCAATTTGTTGTTCTACTAATCGAAATATATATTCTCCTTCACGCCCTGAGTCAGTTGCTACATAAATAGAATCTATATCCTCTCTTGTCATTAGGTCTTTAATGGTATCATATTGTTTTTGTACACTAGGTATCACTTCATATTTGTATTCTTTTGGAATAAATGGAAGTGTATCCAATCTCCAAAATTTTAGATTTTCATCATATTTTTCTGGATATGACATTGTTACTAAATGTCCTACACACCAAGTTATAATCCAATTCTCAGATTCTAAATATCCATCTTTTCTTGTTCCATTTATTTTTAGTACTTTTGCAAACTCCATTGCTACTGAAGGTTTTTCAGTGATTAATATACTTTTTGTCATATATTTATAACATCCTTTTATTCAAATAATACGACATCCATTTCTGATGTTAAGCCGTAATTTCCATATGGATAGATAATATATAAACTATTATCAGGTCCTAGAAAATAAGTTGTACTTCCATCTACTGTATACATCTCATTTTCTAAATCTCTCATGTAAATATTTTCGTCTGTCATTTCTTGCACAGCTTTTGCTGCTTCATCTGCTTCTTGTACTACTCTTCTAATTTCTTTGTTTACATCCTCTTTATTTAATGCTTTCATTGTAATTAAATCTGTTAAGCTTGCTTCTTCTTCTGTTTCTAAATTATAATTATATGTTTGCATTAACACACTTTGAGCTCTTGATCCTTGTTTCATTTTTACTTGAATAACTATAGATAGAATATTTCCATTTACAAAACCTGCATATTCAATACTATAAAAGCATTTATTATTTGCATCTGTATTGGCTAATGCTTGTCTTGCTTTCTCTATAAAGTTCACCTCTGTAGTAGTGTTAAAAGAACTAGCTACTTGATTATTAATATTAAAGGCTGGCACTTTAATATTTACATCAAAGCCTTCTCCTTCTTGATCAATATCAATTGCCGTATATACAATATCTTGTTCTTTATTAATTCTTTGAATACCTGTTGTGTCATAGTCATTAAAATTCACTGTATTTGTGAATAGACTATTTAGTTCTTCTTTTATTGTTTCTTGGCTTTTGTGTGTTATTCCGTATTTCTTCTTGAATATTAGTAGGTGTGTTTGAGCCTCCTTCTACTATTTGTGCATAAATACCGGCAATAATAGCAAATACGCAAAATATCCCTATTAATATATATAATATTTTTGGTTCTTTCATCTGATTACACATCCTCATCTTATTTTATGCTTTTAATAGGATTATTTTATCATTTTTTGCCTTTTTTGTAAATAATAATTCCTGATTATATTATTTCTGTGAAATTGCATTTATGATACTACAATATTATTGACTATCCCTTGTTTTTGCGATATGATATATATTGTGGAGTTATATAAGATATAATTCTAATATGCATGAAGATAGGAGATTTTTTAATGTTATGTTCACAATGTCATAAAAACAATGCTGTTGTTTTTATTAATAAACAAGATGAAAATGGTAAGCCAACTTTAGAAGGATTATGCTATGATTGTGCTAAAAAAAGGGGGATTAATCCTCTTGACACATTAATGAAACAAGCAAATCTTTCGGAAGATGATGTTAATAATATGACAAAGCAAATTGAGTCTATGTTTAAAGATATGTCAGAGAATATGAATTTTTCGGATTTACCTGAAATGGTAGATGATGATATAAATGAAGATGGAGATGAAGAAGGTAAATCAGGTATGCAATTTGGTGCTATTCCTTTAGGTTCTATTTTTTCTAATATGTTTGGTTCAAATTCTGAAGGTGATACGGTTTCTAATGCAAATGAAGGAAATTCTAATTCTGAAAAAAAGAAAGTAAAAGTAGATAAGAAGTCAAAACGCAGAAAAGCTTTAGATACTTTTGGAACAAATTTAACACAAAAAGCAAGAAATAATCAATTAGATGCTGTTATTGGTAGAGATAAAGAAATTCAGAGAATTGTTCAAATTCTAAATCGTCGTTCAAAAAACAATCCTTGTTTGATTGGCGAACCAGGTGTTGGAAAAACAGCTATTGCTCAAGGTTTAGCTATAAAAATCGCACAGCAGAAAGTTCCTGCTAAGCTTCTTAACAAAGAAGTTTATTTGTTGGATATGACTGCTATTATAGCTGGAACTCAATTTAGAGGACAGTTTGAGTCTCGTATGAAAGCAATTATTGATGAGTGTAAATCTTTAGGAAATATTATTCTAGTTATTGACGAAATTCATAATATTATTGGTGCAGGTGATGCAGAACATTCTATGAATGCTGCTAATATTTTAAAACCTTCTCTTTCTAATGGCGAGATTCAATTAATTGGAACTACTACTTTAAAGGAATATCGTAAATATATAGAAAAGGATAGTGCTTTAGAAAGAAGATTCCAACCTGTTCTTGTAGTAGAACCTTCAATTACTGATTCTATAGGAATTTTGGAGGGTATAAAAAAATATTATGAAGATTTTCATAAAGTAAAAATATCAAATGATGTAATTCGTCAAACAGTTATTATGTCTGAAAAATATATTCATGATCGTTTTTTACCAGATAAGGCTATTGATATTTTAGATGAAGCTTGTTCTAGAATTAATTTGAATAATAAAGAGTTATATGAACTAGAAATTTTAAAGAATGAACTTGCAAAAGTCTTAGAGGAAAAAGAAGAAGCTGCTTTAGCAGATTCTACTGAAGATTATCAAAAGGCCGCTGAATTAAAAACAAGAGAATGTGCTCTAACTGAAAAAATAGAAGCTTTATCACATAAAGTAAAATTGAAAAACCTAAGTGTTCAAGATGTTGCTGAGGTTATTGAAAATTGGACAAAAATACCAGTAAAAAAGATTACAGAAGCTGAAACACAAAAGCTTCTAAATTTAGAAGCTAACTTACATAAACGTGTTATTGGTCAAAATACTGCAGTTGAAGCTGTTGCTCGTGCTATTCGTAGAAATCGTGCCGGACTAAAAAGTACAAAAAGACCACCTTCATTTATTTTTGTTGGTCCTACAGGTGTTGGAAAAACTGAACTTGCCAAAAGTTTAGCTTATGAAATGTTTGGGAATGAAGATTCTATTATTAGAATAGATATGTCTGAATATATGGAAAGTCATTCTACTTCTAAATTGATTGGTTCTCCTCCAGGATATGTTGGCTATGATGATGCCGGTCAATTAACTGAAAAGGTAAAGAGAAATCCATATTCAATTTTATTATTAGATGAAATAGAGAAAGCTCATCCTGATGTATTTAATATTTTACTTCAAGTTTTAGATGATGGTAGATTGACTGATGCTCAAGGAAATACAGTTAGTTTCGAAAATACTATTATCATTATGACTTCTAATGCTGGTTCAAATCTTAATAATAATTCTATTGGATTTGGTGGTTCTAGAGTTGATAATAATAAAATGATTAGTGCTTTAAAGGATACTTTTAGACCTGAATTTTTAAATAGAGTAGATGAAATTGTTGTTTTTGAGCAATTAAATGAAGATCAGTTAATTCAAATTATTGATTTAATGTTAGAAGATACTAAAAAAGCATTAGAAGATAAAAATATTATTTTAAATGTATCTGAAGATGCAAAAAAATATTTACTTGCAAAGGGAACTGATATAAAATATGGAGCAAGACCTTTAAGAAGAGCTATCCAAAGATATATTGAAGATGAACTTTCAGATATGATTTTAAAGTCAGAACTTCTTAATGGTATGACTGTTACAGTTTCAGTAGAAAATGAAAATTTACATTTTGCGATTAATTAATTTTCAAAACTAAAATAGAGAGAGGAAATATATATGATAAAACATGTACCAAATATTTTAACTATTATTCGTTTTATTTTAATACCGATTATTTTATATTTTATTTTTACAGAACATTATATTGCTGCTTTTATTATGTTAACGATATCTGGAATTACGGATATATTAGATGGTATTATTGCTAGAAAATTTGATTGTGTTACTACTTTTGGAAAGCTAATTGATCCTTTAGCAGATAAGGCTACTCAAATATCAATACTTGCCACTCTTACTTTTAAAGAAATTATTCCTTTTTGGATGTTGTTAGTTGTATTTTTAAAAGAATTTATTATGATAGCAGGAGCATCTTTCCTTTATGGTAAACAACTTGTTGTATCAAGTAAGTGGTTTGGGAAATTAGCTACCGTATTATTCTATGTAGCTATTGTGTGTTCATTATTTATCACTTATTGGAATGCTCAATTAGTTGGACATCCGGAGTATAGTTTGCCAATGCTTCCAGATTTTGCACAATATTTTTATTACTTAGCTTTAGCTACTACCTTATTTTCTCTTGTTATGTATTTTAAAACATTTTATCAACAAGGATATCTAAAAAAGGAAAACTTGAAAATTGATAATCAAAAATAGGATTTAATACTCAAAAAGAAACTATATACATTTTTATATAGTTTCTTTTTTATTATTCATAGTCTTCTAAGAAATTGTATAAATTTCTTTTTCCTACTATTGGTACCCCTATTTTTAGCCTTTCTAAGTCTTCTTCTGGTAAGTAAGCAGTAGCAATCTCTGTATCTTCTTTTAATTTTTCAACTCCTTGTTCATTTATATTATAAATTCCTATATAGCCATTATGCTCTCTCGCTACATAGTGTTCATCACAAAATCCATTAGTTTCTTTATATAATATAATTTCTGTAGGAGAATAACTTTCTAATTTCCAGCCTGGATATTGTCTTTCTATCTCTTCTTCCGTTTTGTTTACCATTTCTTCTGAAATATCTTTTTCATCTCTTGTTAAATGATCACAGCCCTTATAATATCTTTTTTCTATTATTATTGCATTTGGAGAAGTTTTTACTTCTTTAGCAGATGTTTCAATTGTTTGATTTACCTTTTGTATTTGTTTTTCTTCATTTACTCTTTCAGCCAACTCTTCTTTTACAATAATATTAGTTTGCGAAATTCCTCCTGTATTATATGCATAAATTCCTGCTATTATAGCTAATATTAATCCTATTACAATAGCTATTATTATCCATTTACTTTCCATGCTTCATCACCAATATTAGTATGAAACTTTTTTTCAAAATTATTCCATTAAATTACTACTTCTGCAACTTTTTCTAATTCTTCTCTTTTAATTTTTCCTTCTCTTATGATACATATCTTTTTATCTATTACTTTTACTATTGTTGATGTTATATCTGAAGATATATTTCCTATATCTATCATATAGTCTACTTTATTTTCAAAATCTATAGCTATTTGTTCTGGTTTTGTCCCTGTTGGTTTTCCTGATAAGTTAGCACTTGGTGCTACAATTGGTACTTCTGCTTTTTCTATTAATTTATTGGCGATTTTACCACTCGTCATGCGTACGCTTACTTCATCCTTTCCTGCTGTTATAATGTCTGGTATATTGGATTGTTTTTTTAGAATTATAGTTAGTGGCCCAGGCCAAAATGTATCCATTAATTTTTTCTCTATTTCATTAATATCTTTAGCTACCATTTTTAGCATATTTTTATTTGATATTAATACAATTAATGGTTTTTCTTTAACTCGATTTTTTATTTGATATATTTTTTCGCATGATTTTTCATTCAAAGCATTTGTTCCAATGCCATATACAGTTTCTGTAGGAAATATTACAATTTTTCCTTCTCTTATTTCTTTTGCTATATTTATAATATTTTCATCTTTTATTTTTATAATTTCCATTGTTTCACCTCTTTTTTATTATACTTTTATTTTCTTGTTTATTCAATAGTGGTATTAACTCTTATTTTTCCTTTTTCATTTATTTGTATATTAATCTCTCCATTAATATCTGTTCTATAAATTTTTGTTCCGTAATTTTTCTAATCTTTCTATTACCTCTTCACTTGGATGTCCAAAGTGATTATCTTTTCCTACTCCAATAAAAGCTATTTTAGGTTTTATTTTTTCTAATAATGATTGTATTGATGATGTTTTTGAGCCGGTGGTGTGCTACTTTCAATATTGTTGATTCTAATTTATTTGTATCTTTATACATTTCTAATAATCTATTTTCTGCTGTTTGTTCTATGTCTCCTGTAAAGAGCATACTAAATTGAGATTTATAATTAAATTTGGCTACAATAGAATTATTATTTAATTTATTTTCTTGAATTTGTTGTTCTTCTGGAAATAAAATATCTAGCTCACAGGTTTTATCAATTTCTATTTTGTTTCCAGACTTTGCAAGAATAATATTAATTTTTTTATTTTTTATTATTTCTTTAAATTTAGAATAATTTTCAGAATTTTCTGCTTGTTTTGATATAATAACATTTTTTACATTTAATTTTTGTAATACACTTAGAATACCTCCTACATGGTCTGTATCAAAATGTGATATTAATACATAATCTAATTTTTTTATTCTTCTATCTAGCAAATATGGTATTAATGTCCTCTCACCTACATCAAAATTTCCTGTTTCACTTCCACCACCATCTATTAAAATTGTTTTCTTTTGAGGTGTTATTATTAAACAAGAATCTCCCTGTCCTACATCAATAAAATAAATTTGTAATGCATTCGGTATTAATAAACTACTAATATTTACTATAATAGTTAAAATTAAAGTTATACTTAATATTTTAACTTTTTTCTTTTTTATATTTTCTTTTAGCCAAACTTTGCTTTGTGTATTTCCATATCGCCAAAAAATCATTATGCCATAATATATGATTATACTGATAAAGTATGGTGTTTCTACTAGAATAGATGAAAATGGAATTTGAGAGCAAATCTCTGCTATTTGTGATAATATTTTTAAGATAATATTTAATAAAAATGCAAATATTGTTGCTATTTTCATAGAAATAAGAGAAATAAGAAATGTGATGAATCCTATTATTATGATTATTCCCATTAAATTTGAAGCAAATAAGTTAGAAATCCAAAATGTTAATGATACTGTATTAAATTGATACGCCATGATTGGTATAATAGCAATATTAGCAGAAATTGTTACAATTATTAAGTCTATAATGGATTTTATTATTTTGTTTTCTGTATGTATCTTTTTAAAAATCGTTTCAGATAATTTATTATGGAAAACTATAATTCCTATTGTTCCTGCGAATGATAATTGAAATCCTATATTTAAAATTGAATACGGGTTTAGAATTAAAATTATAAGGCTTGATAAAGCTAAATTTTGATATATATCTGATTTTCTATAACATAGTTCTGATATTAATTCTAAAATTGCCATAATACTTGCTCTCATTACAGATGGAGTAAAATTTGTTAAAGCCATAAAAAATATTAAAAATAAAATAGTAATTATTTTGCTTATCTTTTTTCCTGATTTTTTTAGGACAAAAGTTATTCCTAATAAAATATATGAAATATGTGCCCCTGATACTGCTAACATGTGTGTTAAGTTACTATTTTTGAAATTTTCTTCTATTTCTTCTGATAGATTACTTCTATCTCCTATTAAAATTCCTATACATAGTTCTGCTGTTTCTTCTGGTAATAATTGTCTTATATTCTCTTTTATTGCACTTTGTGTTGTTCTTATAATTTTACTAAAAAATCCATCTGCATCATTTTGTATTATTTTTATTTCTGATGTCGGATATATTGTTCCATATATATTTTTACCTCTTAAGTATTCTCTGTAATTAAATCCTTTATAATTTCTGGCAATTTCAGGTGCTTGATATTCTCCTGTTATTTTGATTAGATCGCCTTGCTTTATTTCTTGATGTTCGTCGTTTTTCTTTTGACTTAAAATTAATTTTTTTCCTTTATATTTAACATTTCCATTTATTTTTTGTATTTCTATTTCATAAAGATTTCTATATTCTTTTTCTTGCTTTTGTGAAGTAACAATTGCTTCTATATTAGCTTCTTCTATATTTAAAAGCTCTTGATATAAATCATCAGAAAAGACTATACCTATTTGTAAGTATAGTCCTATTAATATTCCTATTATATATATAATAGAGACAATACATAAAGGTCTTTTTTTCAAATTAATTCCTTTCTATTTGCCCCCACTATTTTTTATTAATTAAATTACTCTTCTTGCTGCACAATATCTTGTATTATAATACTCTCCTGGAAGTAAGCTATCTATTTTTACACAATATCCTGTTCCTGATGATGCATGAATAAAATTTCCATCTCCTATGTATATTCCACAATGTCCAATTTCATCCATTGTTTCGTAGTCTAAGAAAAATACTAAGTCTCCTGGTTGTAAGTTATTTTTTAAACTACTTGATGAACTTTTATCTGTTTTAATTGCTTTTCCTAGTTCTGCTTGATTTTGTGCTCCGTGTGCCATATCAATTCCAAATTTATCAAAGACATACATTGTAAATCCAGAGCAATCAAACCCTGAAGGGCTTGCTCCTCCATAAACATATGGAACACCTAAGAATTTTTTTGCATATTCTACAATCTCTTCGCCTTTTTCAGATGAGCTTTGATTTGTTATTTCTTCTTTTTTTACTGTTGCTTCTTCTTTTTGGTCGCTCAAGTCTTCTGTTGCTATATTTTCTGTTGCTCCTCTTACAATTGTTCCTCCTCTTGACGTTGTGCTAATTTCTTCTTCTGACAATAGTTCCTTTGATATATATGCTTCTCCTTTTGATGTATCTACTTTATACCAGTCTCCTTCTTCTCCTATTACTGTAAGTTCCGTGTTTAGTGCAACTACAAACAATACTTCTGATGAAGTTGATGGCTCTTTTCTAATATTAACATATGAGTCATTTACATACATCGTTTTTTTAGTAAATGTATTACTTTCTTCTTTTTCATTTGTTTCATCTGGTTCTTCATCATCATTTTTATTATCTGGCTGTTTATTGTCATCTCCTGTTGTTGTATCAGTTGGTTTGTTTTCACCAGATTTATTATCTAATTTTATGCTATCACTTCTTACCCATGCAGACATTTTATCTGTTGCTATATATGACCAACCATTTATTTCTTCAATAATTGTAATATTGGTTCCTGTTTTTAAAGTTTGCAATACTTTTGCATGAATTAATGGTAAAATTCTTGCTTTTTCATTTTTAGTCATTTTTCCTGTATTTACTTTTGATTGATTTTCATTATTTTCATTGTCTTTATTAGGTGTAGTGTCTGTTTTATTTGTATCTGTATTGTCGTCTGTATTGTCATCTGCATTGTTGTCTGTATTGTTTTTATCTGAGCTTGTATCTGTTTTATCTTCATCTTTGTTATCATCAGATGTTTTTACTATTTCTGCATAATCTTTTGATATATATCCTGTATAGTCTTCATACTCTATTTCATACCATTCATCTTCTTCACTAACAAGTTTATATTCTTCACCTTTTGATAATGTTGTATATACATCTGAATCAGAAGATGCCTTTTCTCTTAAGTTTAAATCATCTACTGTTATTCTAACTGTTGTTGCTTTTGTAATAGTTCCAAATGCTATTATATATGCAATCATACAAAATAGAATTAACATCATTTTTCTTAATACTTTCATATAAAAGCTCTCCTTTTCTTATTTCGCATACAGTATATAATTTTTTTACAAAAATGTCAATTTTTAGAGTTATTTTCATACAGAAAAATAGCACAGAAAAAAATAGCAAGGTACTACAATTTCTTGTAATCCTTGCTATTTTTTATTATATTAATTATTCAATAACTTCTGATACAACTCCTGAACCTACTGTTCTTCCACCTTCACGAATAGCGAATCTTAATCCTTTTTCGATAGCGATTGGAGTAATAAGTTCGATTGTCATTGTTACGTTATCTCCTGGCATAACCATTTCTGTTCCAGCTGATAATTCAATAACACCAGTAACGTCTGTTGTTCTGAAATAGAATTGTGGTCTATATCCATTGAAGAATGGTGTATGACGTCCACCTTCTTCTTTTGTTAGAACGTATACTTCTGCTTTGAATTTTGTATGTGGATGAATTGTTCCTGGTTTTGCTAAAACTTGACCTCTCTCGATTTCTTCTCTTTGAATTCCTCTTAAAAGAACACCGATGTTATCTCCAGCTTCAGCTTGGTCTAATAATTTTCTAAACATTTCTACACCAGTAACAACTGTTTTCTTAGATTCTTTTGCAAGACCTACGATTTCAACTTCGTCTTGTAATTTAACTGTTCCTCTTTCTACTCTACCTGTAGCAACAGTTCCTCTACCAGTAATTGTGAATACGTCTTCAACTGGCATTAAGAATGGTTGGTCTGTTGGTCTGTCAGGTGTTGGAATATAAGAATCTACTGCATCCATTAATTCTTTAATTGGAGCATATACTGGATCGTTAGGATCTGTTGAATTGCTCTCTAATACTTGTAATGAAGATCCTTTTACGATTGGAATTTCATCTCCTGGGAAATCATAGCTTGAAAGTAAGTCTCTAACTTCCATTTCAACTAATTCTAATAATTCTGGATCATCAACCATATCGCATTTATTTAAATAAACTACGATATATTTAACACCTACTTGTCTAGCAAGTAAGATATGCTCTCTTGTTTGAGGCATTGGTCCATCAGCTGCTGAAACTACTAGGATAGCACCATCCATTTGTGCAGCACCAGTAATCATGTTTTTTACATAGTCAGCATGTCCTGGGCAGTCAACGTGTGCATAATGTCTCTTATCTGTTTCGTATTCAACGTGAGCTGTGTTAATTGTAATTCCTCTCTCTTTTTCTTCTGGAGCACTATCAATTGAATCATAAGCTGCATATTGTGCTTTACCTAATAATCCTAGGTATTTTGTAATAGCTGCTGTTGTTGTTGTTTTTCCATGGTCAACGTGTCCGATTGTACCAATGTTAACGTGTGGTTTTGTTCTTTCAAATTTAGCTTTAGCCATTTTTGAATTCCTCCTTAATTTTTATATTTTTTAAAATTAAAATCTTTCTTAGCAATTTGCATTTTATAACATTTTAGTTAAAAATGCAAGTAATTTATGATTTTTTCCTTATATTTTAGTCTTCTTTCTTAGCTCTTGAAGCTACGATTGTATCTAATATAGATTTTGGTACTTCTTCATAATGAGAAGGTTCCATTGAGTATGTTCCTCTTCCTTGTGTTTTAGAACGTAAGTCCGTTGCATATCCAAACATTTCCGATAATGGAATAAATGCTCTTATTATTTGGTTGCCACTTTGTGCTTCCATTCCTTCCATTCTACCACGTCTTGAGTTTACATCTCCAATAACATCTCCCATGTATTCTTCTGGAACTGTTATTTCAACTTTCATAATTGGCTCTAAGATAACAGATTTAGCTTGTTTACATCCTTCTTTGAATGCCATTGAACCTGCTATTTTGAATGCCATTTCTGAAGAGTCAACTTCATGGTATGAACCATCTACTAAAGTAGC
>CANRMM010000025.1 GCA_947631745.1 uncultured Clostridia bacterium | reverse complement strand
AAAAATCAGCTAATTACCATATATTACCAATTATGAATGATATATATATAAATAATGAAATTTACTCTTTTTTTCTGGATTTTTTTCAAAAGCTTGTACATTATAATAGTTTTTTGATATAATGAAAACATGAATTTTTATAAGAAAAAGGAGAAAATAAATGCTCTTAAAAGTAATCACATTTAATTGTGCTCATGGAAAAGGCATGGATGGAAAAGTAGATATAGAAAGACAAGCCAACCTACTTAATGTATATAAACCAGATATTGTTTTTTTACAGGAAATTGATATGTATACGAAAAGAGCAGAAGAACGAAATCAAATTAGAGAATTCAGCCGAAAAGTATATTTACCATATTGTTCTATGGAAACCAATATTACATTAGAAGAAGGATACTATGGAGATGGAATTATTAGCCGTTTTCCAATATCATTTTCAACTAATTATTTAATGCCTCTTACAGATTTAAATCATGAACAAAGAGGAATTTTATGCAATATGATTTCCTTAGGAACAGCTAAAATTAATTTGTTTTCTGTTCATCTATCAACATATGAAGATGAAAGAATATTAGCAATAAAAGAATTAATTAGGATTATTAAAAAAATTGACCAGAATGAAATTATTATTGCAGGCGGAGATTTTAACGTAGGAGTAACAAGACTAGGAAAAGGAAAATATACATTTGAAAAAAAAGAACAATATGAAGAATATAATTATTTAAAAAAATATTTAAGAAAAATAGATAATGCAGAAAATACATGGTTTTCAAAATTAGGAAATGGATGTATAGATACAATATTTTATTCAAATAATATAGAAATAAAAAACTTTAAAACAATAGATGTTAATGGTTCATCAGACCATAATGCTATATACGCAGAGTTTGATATATAAGAGGAAAGGGAGAAAAAACTAAATGGAAAAAAAGACAAAAATGAAATTTAATGTATTAGCTGTATTTGCAATTATTATTTTCTGCTTTGCAATTACACCAAAAACTCTACAAAATGACACATATTATACAATAAAAATTGGAGAACATATTATGCAAAATGGAATAGATATGAAGGATCCATTTTCATGGCATGAAGATTTACCATATACATATCCTCATTGGGCTTATGATGTTGCTATTTATCAAATATATAACTTTGGAGAAACAATAGGTATAGGAGGATTTACTGCAATCTACATTTCAACTATACTACTATGTATATTATTAGGAATTACATTTTATTTTATATCTATAAAATTGTGTCATAATGAACTGGTGTCTTTCTTTATTACATTAGGAGTTATGTATATGATGGGAAGCTTCATTGCAGCAAGAGCACAACTAGTAACATATTTCTTATTTATTTTTGAAATATTATTTATTGAACAATTTTTGAAAACGAAAAAAATAGGTTATGCAATAGGATTAGTTATTTTGCCGATTATTATTGCAAATGTTCATTCAGCAGTATGGCCATTTTATTTTGTACTATTTATTCCATATATAGTAGAATATATATTGGTAGTAATAATAGACCTTGATTTAGGATACAACATACAAATAAAATGGAAAGAATGGAGACTAAAAAGAAAAGAACACTTAAAAGTAAAACCAGAAAAAAGTGAAGAACAAGCAAAAAGCATAGAAAAATTAACAAATGATATAGAACAATTACAACAAAGATTAGAAAAAAATATTCAAAAAAGAGAAGAGAGAAGGAAAAATCCATATAAATTAAAATTAGTAAAAGAAAAAAATGCAAAATGGTTAATATTAATTATGATTATATGTGCCTTTACAGGATTACTAACACCATTAGGAGATGTACCATATACGTATTTAATAAAAACAATGCAAGGTAATACAATGAAAAGTATTAGTGAGCATTTACCATTAACATTAATAGAAAATAAAGAATTACTAACAGTATTTGTTATGTTTTTAGGAATTATGATTCTAACAGATACAAAAATAAGAGTAAGAGATTTCTTTATGTTAGGAGGTTTAGTCCTATTAACATTTATGTCTAGAAGACAGGAATCGATGTTTCTAATTATTTGTGGTTTTATTTTTGAAAAATTATTAGTAGCAATTTTTGAAAAATATGATAAAACAGGAACTGAAAAAACAATAAAAGCAATGACAAGCTTTTTGGGAAAAACATTGACGATATTATTAGTAATTTTGGTAAGCTTCTTATTCTATAAAGGAAAAATGAAAAGCCCATTTGTAAATACAAGCGCATATCCGGTAGAGGCATCAAACTACATTTTAGAGAACTTAGATGTAGAGAATATAAAATTATACAATGAATATAATTATGGAAGTTATTTGCTATTTAGAGGAATACCAGTATTTATTGATTCAAGAGCAGATTTATACACACCAGAGTTTAATGGAACCAAAAATGAAGAAGGAAAATACGAAGGTAGAGATATTTTTTCAGATTATATAAATATATCAACTATTAGCACATACTATGATGACAAGTTTGAAAAATATGGAATTACTCATGTAATGGCTAAAAAAGCATCAAAATTAAATATGCTAATATCAAGAGATGATCGCTATGAACAAATATATGAAGACAAAAATTTTGTAATTTATTCAAGAATGGAAGAAAAATAGAAATGAAAGAAATAATCACAGATATAGAAAATATACGTCTAGATATATGGTTAGCCAAAGAATATCAAGAACTATCAAGAACAATGATACAAAAACTAATAGAAGAAGGACAAATACAAGTAAATGGTGAGAATAAAAAAATATCATACAAAGTGCAAAAGGGAGATAAAATCACCATAAACATTCCAGAAGCAAAAGAAGTAAATTTAAAGCCACAAGATATACCATTAGAAGTAATATATGAAGACAAAGACATTATAGTAGTTAACAAACCAAAAGGAATGGTAGTACACCCTGCAAATGGAAATCCAGACGGAACTTTAGTAAATGCAATCATGTCAATATGTAAAGATTCTTTATCAGGTATAGGAGGAGAATTACGACCAGGAATTGTGCATAGATTAGATAAAGATACATCTGGCTTATTAATAGTAGCTAAAAACGACAAAGCACATATAAAAATGAGTGAAGCAATAAAAAATAGAGAAGTGAAAAAGATTTACATTGCATTAGTACGAGGAGTAGTAAAAGAAGAAGAAGCAACAATTAATATGCCAATTGGAAGAAGTACAAAAGACAGAAAAAAAATGGCAGTAACCAAAAAAGGAAAAGATGCAATAACACACTTTAAAGTGTTAAAACGATACCCGAAATATACATTATTAGAAATAAAAATAGATACAGGCCGAACACATCAAATAAGAGTGCATATGGCAGAAATTGGACATCCAGTAGTAGGAGACATGGTATATTCTAATGGAAAAAATGAATTCGGAGTAGAAGGTCAAATGCTACATGCAAAAAGTTTAGATTTTAATCATCCAATCACTGGAAAAGCAATGCATTTGGAAGCGGAATTACCACAATATTTTAAAAAAATTATAGAAGGTGATGAAATTGGACGAGCTTAGATTACAAAAGTTTTTAGCGAACAATGGCATTTGCTCAAGAAGAAAAGCAGAAGAACATATACTAAATGGTGATGTAAAAGTAAATGGACGAGTTGTAACTGAATTAGGAACAAAAATTGATCCAAATAAAGATGAGATAAGTTTTTGCAATGAAATCGTCAAGCAACAAACAGAAAAGAAAGTATATATTTTACTAAATAAACCAATAGGATATGTTACAACAACGAAAGATCAATTTAACAGAGAAACGGTTTTAGATTTAATTAAAATAAAAGAAAAAATATTACCAGTTGGAAGATTAGATATGTTTACATCAGGAGCCATCATTCTAACTAATGACGGAGACTTTATATATAAAGTAACACATCCAAAGTATGAAATAGAAAAAACATATAACGTAACTATCAAAGGTATAATTACAGAAGAAGAAATAGAAAAATTAAAAAATGGTGTACCAATAGACGATTATATATCAGGAAAGGCAAAAGTAAAAATTTTAAAAATAGATAAAGAAAAAAAATTGTCTAGAATTGAAGTAGTAATTCACGAAGGTAAAAACCGAGAAGTTAGAAAAATGTGCAATAGTATAGGAAAAAAGGTATTAGCACTTCATAGAAGCAAAATTGGAAATATAACAGTAAAGGATTTAAAAATAGGAACATGGAGATATTTGAACGAAAATGAAGTAGCACAATTTTTAAAGTAAAAAACAAAGGAGAATAAAATGGAAAAAGTACAAAAGTTTAGTCCAGAAGGATGGAATCATAACATACAGCAATTATCTAAGAAAGATTTCGACATAGCATTTCAAAATGACACAATACTAAATGGATATATTACAAAGTGTGATGCAAATTATAACTTATATGTCAAAAGCGATGATGATGTTGTAGGTATAATTCCAAGAAACGAAATAGAGGAAATTAATACAGACCAAAAAGGAATGCCAAGACCAAATGTATGCATGAGTAAGGTAAATAAATTCGTACAATTTAAAGTAAAGAGTATAGATAAGCAAAACCACTTTATACTATCAAGAAAACAAGTATGTCAGGAAGCTCTAAAATGGATTATGAATGATTTAAGAGAAGGGGAAATAGTAGATGGCATAGTAAAAAGTATACAACCTTATGGGGCATTTGTGGAGATAGGAGGAGGAGTTGTAGGATTACTTAGAATTGAAGATATTTCTGTAGCCAGAATTAAGAATCCCTCTGAAAGATTTGAAATTGGACAAAGAATAAAAGTTATGATAAAATATATAGACAGAAACTTAGAAAGGGTAATTCTAACGTACAAAGAACTACTAGGAAGCTGGCAAGACAATATAAAACTTTTTAGAGAAGGAGACATCGTCACAGGAATAGCAAGAGAAACAGATAAAAATAAGAATGGTATTTTTATAGAATTAAGACCCAATTTAGTAGGAATGGCAGAATATAGACCAGATATAGAATATGGACAAAATATTATAGTTAATATTAAAAGGATTATTCCAGAAAAAAAGAAGATTAAATTAGTTATAGTATAATTAATTAGAGGAGGAAAGGATTATGGTAGAAGATAACGAGATAAAAGCTGTTGTATCACCATTTGCAGTAAGAGAAGGAGAAATTAAAACCTTTGATGGAAAAGATGGATATGTTTCTATGAATCAAATTATTCATAAAATAAATTTAGGACATATCAATGAATTACATTTTCAAATTATAGAATTAGTAAATGAATTTGAATTTATTACATCAAGGCAATTATTTCAAATACTACAATGGAAAGGCATAGAAATAGCATCACAAGATAAATTAAACAATAAATTAGAACAATTAATAAAATCGAAAATCTTAACAAGATACTATTTTAATGGGGAAGATGGAAAAGGAATTTATAGAATTTATTGTTTAGAGAAAATGGGAAAATATTTATTAAATTCAAGGGGAATTGAATGTAAATGGCAACCAACGGACAATACAAAACCTGTTCCAATGATAAAAAAGAGATTAGCAGGAAATCAAACAATAATTGCATACTTAAGAAAAGTAAAAGCATTTGACTCATACACGGTAAAACCAACAATTACAGCTAAACAAGCAGGGAAAACATTTAAAGCTACAGGTGGAAGCGTTAAGCTAACTAAGAATGGAAAATCAATTGAATTCTTATTTGAAATAATTAGAAGAGAGCCAGATTGGGAGAAAAAATTAGTAGATAAAATGAGATTATATAACGATTTTTATGATAATTATCAAATAATGGATTCTGGATTTCAATCAATGCCACAATTAATTATAATATGTGAAGATGAAAAAAACATGGCAGAAACATTTAAAACAATTGTAATGAATCAGGTAGAACTAAAGAAAATAAAAATGTATTTTTCAACAGATTTAAGACAAAATGAAGAAACACTTGCAAAAACATTGGTAGAGTTCAGAATAGATGAAGCAACTGGAAAATATAAAATGGAAAATGTAGAAGTAAAACTATTAGGCATTTAATAAAAAAAGAAAAAATAATAATTTCAAATGAACTTTGTTATTATTATTTTTTCTTTTATTTTTTCAAAATTTAATTATTTTTTTCTCTTTTAAAATCGAAAATAATTGCATCTTCATTATCAATCAAAAATTTTGAATCACTATTATCTATTTGTATAGGATCTGTCTCAGTAGCAAAATCTGATGGATCATTAGATGATGCAGCTGCTGTAAAATTACCTCTGAATTTTTTAGAAACCTCTTTAACTTTCTCAGCATCAGATATACCATTTGTAAATCTTTCGAAATTATATTCTTTTACTTTCTTTGCTTCTTTATATTTAGACTCAAGAAAATCTAGTTGGCCCTTAGCTACATAGCTTTTTCCTTTTTTATCTTTAACTTTAAAAATAATTTGTTTTGCTTTTAAAGACATAATCTTACCAGCAGCATAATTAGGAACCCATACGAAACCAATATTACCCTTTTTAGAATCATATCCTAATCCTTTTTCAGGATCTGTTTCATAACTATTGGCATATCTCCATTCTCTCTTGTCTTGTAATTCAGTTTGCCACCATTGAACATCCTCAGGTAAAGCATTACCAAAAATTACTTTATTAACACAATTTGCAAGTATTTCACTCCTAAAGTTACTCTTTTCAGCACCTAATTGAGATAATGTTTGTGCTGATAAAATACATCCAACTTTATATTTTCTATAAATTGTAAATACTGGTTCAACAGCCTTACATAGAAAATCTGGAAAATCATCAATATATAAGAAATGTGAAATACGATTAGAGTCATTTCCGGGTCTTGCAAGAACAGACTGTTGCATTAATAACAAGAAAAATTTACCAAAAGCCTTATGAGCATTAGAACCTAGGTCACCTCTTCTTGTACATACAAAAGTTGCTTCACCATTTGCTAAAGCATCATCAAAATTTAAGTTATTCGTACGGTTACACAAAATATTCTTTAAACCAGGATATCTTAATAAATTATCTAATTCAGCAGAAGAACTATATAATGAATTTTGCATCATAGCAATATCTTTTCCTGTTGAATAAAAGTTATTTTCAAAGTACTTAATTAAAATTTTATATTTATTAGCAAGCTCAGGAATTTCTTTCATATCTTCTGTCATCTTTTCAACTAAAGAAAAATCATTTAGCATGTTAAGCAAATCTTCCAAATTAGGTAAGTCACCATTATTTTGTAAAGGATACATTTCCTTTAACAAAATAGATAAATTATCAATTGCTTGCATAGCAATATTTTCTCTTAAAGCAACTTGCAAATCTGGACGAGTACTCTCATATAATCCCTTTATAACTTCAGAAATAGCAGAAGCAGTTTTCAAAGGATCTGCATAAGAAAAAGGATTTAAACCAGGTGAATTTGAATTATTTGGATCAATTAAATTTACCTTAATTTTAAAATTCTCTGCTACTTTAACCATTTTTTGAACAGAATCTTGCTCAGGAGAAATGTAAGTAATACCAAAATTACGATAAACATAATTACCATTTAAAGTTCCAATAATCATTTTTTTCATATACTTATTATATATATCTGCTTTTTCAGAAACAGGAGATAACATATTAAGTGAAAAATTTTCATTTAAATAAGCATTATCATAAGGACAATTTAAATAAGCAATACCAGTTCTTAATGCCGTAAATCCCATTTCTTTTGATATTTCACGAAAGAAATATTTCCTATCTAAATCTCTAGCAATCATTGGCTCATAAATCATAGTAGTTTTTCCAGAACCAGATACACCAACAGCTAACAAAGACTCCAATCTCTTTGATTCAGGAATAAAAACATCCTCGCCACTTTCTGTATCAACACAAAGCATTATTTCAGCACTATATTTTCCAGCATCCTTTTCAGTAGGGGCTAAACTAATACCACCATAATCAAAAATAGAATCTTTTATATCTTTTGTATCATTGATAGTAAATGTTAACCACTTAAATAACTTATAGAAAGTAACTAATGGCAAATAAAGCGATATAGCTGTAAAAGCTGGTCTAAATAAATAAGCAAAATCCATTGCAAAATCAGGATAATTTGGAAGAGATAAAATTCCCAACCAAACTGATGAATTTATACCTTGAACTAAAAAAGATATAAAAATAATATACAGTGCAATAGTATAAGTATTAAAAAACCTTAACTTATCGACATCTGATTTAGCAAATTTGGATCCAAAAGAACAGAAAAATGCAAAAATAACTGCTAAGAATGCTAAAGTATATTCAATTGGTCCCCAATAAGAATAGCCAACCCCTGTAAAAATCATAAACATTAATTCGACAAGTCTATCAACGACAATATAAACAGAAATCAACGTTAATATATATGTTACAAAAGTATTTCTATCAGTGTTTAAAAATTTTAAAAATTTATCAATATACTTCAAAGATTTCACCACTTTCAAAAATTAAAATCTCACATATATATTATCTTATAAAATAAGCAAAAAAACAAGAGTTTTAGCAAAAAAAGTAGAAAAAATAGCAGAATAAATTTTAGTAAGAAATAAAATTAAAACAAATAAATTTAAAAAGATATATAAGCATAAAAAGTAGGATTAGAAATAAGATTAAATATAAAATTTTAAAAAAGGAAAAAAGTATGAAAAAAGGAAAACTAAAAAAAGAAGGCTTTATGAAAGGCGTCGCTATTTTAATGATATCACAGATACTTATCAAAATATTAGGACTTATATATCGAATGTATATCACAAATCGTGAAGGATTTGGAGATAAAGGAAATGCTATTTATGCGAGTGGATTTCAAATATATGCTCTTCTACTGACAATATCATCAATAGGAGTACCAAATGCTCTTTCAAAATTAGTATCAGAAAGGGTAGCTATTGGAGATAACAAAGGAGCACATCGCATTTTTAGAATTGCAATTATTACTTTTGGAACAATTGGATTTCTATGTTCAACACTACTATTTTATGGAGCAAATATAATTGCAAATAATTGGTTACAAATACCAGAGGCAGAAATGAGCCTAGTGGCACTATCACCTTCTATATTTTTTGTATCATTGATATCAGTAATAAAAGGCTATTTTAATGGAAGAGAATGCATTAAAGTAACAGCACATTCTCAATCATTAGAACAAATATTTAAAACCGTATTAACAATTATAATTGTAGAAACAATAGCAATCGCAACTGGATTAAACACAAGCATAATGGCAGCAGGAGCTAATCTGGCTACAACTTTATCTGCAATATTATGCTTTGGATATTTATATATATATTACATTGGTGTAAGAAAAGAAGTAGCACAAGAAGTTAAAAAAACCAAAAACTATAAATATAAAAGCATCACAAAAACAATAAAAGAAATTTTTAGTGTATCAATACCAATGTCATTAACCCCTTTACTAGGAACAATTAATAAAAATATAGATTCAATGACAGTCGTAAGAGGATTAAAAAAATTTATGACCGAAAGTGCAGCAAAAGCACAATATGGAATTTTAAGTGGAAAAGTAGATACTATAGTTACATTACCAATGTCTTTTAATACAGCATTTGTAACGGCATTAGTACCTTCATTATCAGGAACTATTGCAAAAGGCAGGATAGATGAAGTAAAAAAAAGAATAGAATTTTCAATTCTGATAACAATACTAATAGGATTACCATGTATGGTAGGCATAATTATTTTTGCAACACCTATTTTAAAATTACTATTTCCAAATCAATTATCTGGAAGCTTTATTTTACAAGTTAGTGCTACTTCAATTATATTTATTGTATTAGAACAAACTATGAGTGGAATTTTACAAGGAATAGGGAAGACAATGATACCTGCTATAGCTTTAGGAGTAGGAGTTATAGCAAAATTAATTTTAAATATTATATTAATTCCAATAAACCCAGACACATTTATATTTGGAGGAACAGTAGGAGCAACAATATCAACAACTGTATGCCATGCCATTGCATGTTTTATTGACTTGAAAACAATGAAAAAATATGTAAAATTAGATATGGGAATGGGGCAATATATAATAAAACCAATTTTAGCTACAGGAATGATGGCAATCACCTCAATTTTTTCATATAAATATCTATTAAATATATTTTCAGCTACAATTACAAGTATTATATCTATTATAGTAGCAATAATAATTTATGTTATATCTATTATTTCATTAAAAATTTTTTCAAAAAATCAAATTTTTATGATTCCATACGGAGAAAAAATATATAAAATTCTTGAAACAGTTGGAATATATACAAAATAGACAACCAAAAAAGAAAAAAAGGGTATAAATACAAAAAAAGAAAGGTAAAGTGGAAAAAAACAAGCAAAAAAAGAAGGATTTTGTATAACTTTGGCGAATAATGATAATAGTAGATGAGATTTTGAAAGTCTACATATTTCAAAACTTATTAGGAGGTAATAAAAAATGAACAAATCAGAATTAATCGCAGCTATTGCAACTAAAACAGGAGAAACAAAGAAAAATGCAGAAGCTTCATTAAATGCATTCATCGATGTTGTAACAAGCTCATTAGTAAAAGGAGATAAAGTTCAATTAGTTGGATTCGGATCTTTTGAAGTAAGAAAAAGAGCTGCTAGAAAGGGAAGAAACCCACAAACAAAAGAAGAAATTAAAATACCAGCTTCAAAAGCACCTGTATTCAAAGCAGGAAAAGCTCTAAAAGAATTAGTAAATAAAAAATAAGAGTTCGAAATTTATATAAATATATGAATTCATATAAAGATATAGGTCAAAACCTATATCTTTTTTTAAAATAAAAATAAAAAAAGTTTATGTAGCTATTGACAAAACATGATATATAGTAGTAAAATAATTCTTGTCAGTTCAATAACAAACATGCAGATGTGGCGGAACTGGCAGACGCACAGGACTTAAAATCCTGCGGGACTTAACCTCCCGTGCCGGTTCGATTCCGGCCATCTGCACCAAACGATGTATCTGTTCGAACTATAAAACAGATAAATAGAAATATCATTCTGAAAAAGAGTGGTATTTTTTTATTGTATAAAAGAATATATAGATCCATTCACAGGAGAAAAGATAGAAAAGAGAAAAAGATAAAACTACTTTTAAGTAGTAGCAAGAAAAAATAATGCAATTGGCAAACTATAAGAAGGACTTAAGTCCTAGCCAGAAACATGCCCTTATAGGGCAAATTAAAACTACCCGTTGAACGGGTAGTTTTTTTTAGCCACAAAAAGTATTACTTGCAAAAAAAGTAAGATACTCCTGCAGGGCTAATCTGAGGAATAGCGTGTTTGAAATAAAACTCGTAGAGGTTTGCTGCTGTTGTGTCTTCTTGCAGTATGCTCTCCATACTGTTGTCTTTCAGGAAAAGTTGCATAGGTCTGCTGTTTTCCCTATACCGCGTGTCGAAGAGAAGAGGTACCAAAACAGTACCGGGCTTAATGAATTTAGCACGTTCTTGTAATTCTTCAACGTACAGATTCACATCTTTGTCTGCAGTATTGGGAAAAGCAATACCTCTGTTAGCTTCTTCGTCATAGACAATTACGCAATGGCTGTTCCGCTCGATTTTTAACATGTTTTTTCCTCCTTATATATTTGGCTATGCCAATTAATAACTATATTGTAGCACAAATTTACATAAGATGCAATAAGTACTTGATTTTTTTAAATAATTTGCAAATTACACTCAAATTAAAATTTTATTGATAACTTATTTACTCAGAATGTGATCGTAAACAATTAAAAAAATACTTTTACATGGGTAAATATTGACATTTAACATAATGTGTTATATAATAACTTCACAAAATTTTTTGGAGGTGTTCTTATGAATCAAACGCCATGGGTTATTCAGGTATTAGACGATTCATTAGGCAGGAGCATTGAATACCAAAATCGGTTCTGGCTACGTCAAAATGTAGAAAAATTACAGATCCACGTATGCGTTGAGGATTGTGTAGTAAACACTTTTGACATTGCAGAAAAATGGGCAGAAGAAGGAACGATTCTTATTCAGGAAGGAAAAAATGTTCAGTTTAAGGATGATTTCCACCCTGGAAAAGAAGCTTTACTGCTTGTCAAGTATGAGTCAGAAGATGCCTATTTGGTTTTCCTTTACTTCCCAAAAGAATGAAAAATGGGTGGCGATGCCACCCATAATTTTGTATACAACCGTAAAATTATTATAAACTAAAGAGAATATCATCTATGAAAGACAATATAAATAATTTATATTTTAAATATTTCTTTTAGTTTATTTAAAACTCTTCTTATGAAAGATTCTTTATATGGTGTAAGTTCCATAGTATTTTGAATTGATTCGTCATTAGAATTATAAACTTTTTTATTTTTAAATAAATCATCTGTATCATAAATTGGATATTTTATTAATATGTCTTTATCATTCAAATCTATTTTTTGAGATTTTAATAGTCTATAAAATTCATCCGACGAAATTAGCTTTTGATATATGGTATCAATTTGTTCATTTAAAATACCAATGTCTTGTAAAATTATATATGCATCATTTTTGTTCATTTTAAAAAAACATGCTTCATCATCTAAAATGTTTTTGACTATTTCGTTTCTTTTATAATTTCTATTTAATTTTTTTAAATACAAAATATTGGAATCATTAATTAATTTTAATTCATTTAATTGAGTCATTAAATTACCTCCTTGTCTATTCCAGGAAGTTTATGTTTTTCACTTTCGTATATTAATTCTCCCGAATTTAATCTAGCAATAATATCTTGATCAAAACAAGTTGTTAAATCTAATGTATCTGTGTCTATAAGATATACCTCTCTTGAAAAATTTTGACCTTTTTCCTGTTTGGGCTGTCTTAATAAAATGTGCCTTTTATATCTTTCATTACCATCTTTATCTTTTTGTAATTCTCCTAAAAATGCTTGTTCTAATTTAGTATCTCCAAAATACTTAGTTTTACTAACTCCCCATAATGTTTGAACAAACTCATTTCCAGATATATTATTGGCTTTCATTACTTCTAATAACGATTGTAATTTTAAAACTACATCATCTGGTACATCTTGTTCTTGTGGAATGCTCTTTAATTCTTGAATATATTCTTTTATTGATTTTGGCTGTTTGCCTAAAACCTGAGGATATACTTTATCAATTGATTGTTCTATAATACCCGCTCTGTCAGAAATAGTTTTTATGCCTTTTAGCTTTATACCATTTTTTGCTTTCATTAAATCATTTGTAGAATCTTTGTCAGAATCAACATTTATAGCTTCTACAGTTGCGGATACATTATCAGTATAAAAACCAGCTAGTGCATGTCCTTCATTCATACCTTGTAAAATCATTACTGCTGTTATATCTCCATCAAGTTCATTTATTAATTTCGAATATATTCTAGAAAAATCATAACATGTAATTTTATCTCCAGGCTTCAACCTTTCTAAATGCTCTTTTGAAAAAGTTGATTCATAATTTACTTTACTTAATTTATCCCTATACAAATATCCCTCATCATAAGAAAATATGGAAATATGGTACACATTTTACAATATATATACATAGCCTGTTCTTCTAAAGATAAATTTTGAGGCATATTATCAAAAATTTCTTGATATGTTTCAGAGGATAAAGTCCAATTTGGTTCATCGCCATATCTAACTATCTTATCATCCAATTTAGGACCGCTAGAGAATGTATAAACAGGATTTACATATCTATCTATATTTATTTCATCAAATATTTGCAAATATCTCTTTTTAAGTTCTTCTAAATCTGGTATAAAGAAATCACTTGAAATGCGATTTGAATTACTCAAACTTCCATCTTTATCTTTATTTCCAAAAAATTGTCCTAAATGCTCTAAATAATTACTTAGAGGAACTTCTTTTCCATCTATAGCAAATATTTCAGTATTATTACTATAGTCTACAAATCTAGATAGCATATCATCACTTGATAATATTTCAAATATTTTATCTAATAGCATAGGATTAACATCTTTTTCACTAGAATAAAATGCTTTAAAACTATCTAAATCTCGAGTATGAAGAATTTCATTTATTCTAGAATACTCTAATGAGTTTGTAGAATAGTTATTTAACATACTTTGGCAGTATTCCAATATTTCATGCATTGAAAAATTTTCACTACAAAAATAGTATCTACTTATTCTTTTGTCATTTTCATCACGTTCTTGTTCTAATCCAATTTGAATTGGAGCTTTTGGATTTTCACATCCATCTGTCAAATAATAAAATCGCAATGCTTCTAGTTCTTTTCCATTTGGTGTCATTTTTTCAATCAATAAATTATATTCTTCTTCTGGTAATGCTAATATTGTATGTATTCCATCTACCATTCGATTTATTTCTTCTTTTGAAGATATTATATTCATTTTTTCCTCCGTATATAATAATATTCAATTATATTATTACATAGATAATTATTTTTTTCAATATTCTATACTTAGAATTACTAAGACTTCATTTTGCAATATATTTTTGGTTTGTCAGCTAAAATTTATTAAGAAAGCATAAAGGCGCTGGAATAATAGAATATTTTCGCTAGTTAAAAAAACTTGATAGTGTAAGTTTAGAAATTTGTAAAAAAACTTATCGACACGAACTTATGCGGGTTTCAAGGTAAAGTTTCGG